>DASTBJ010000077.1:0-5508 GCA_035712125.1 Terriglobia bacterium | reverse complement strand
TCGAAGGGCGCGACGACACCGACGCTGACGATGTTGTTATGCAGTGGAATGTACCAGAACCACCCGTTCCTGCTCACAGTCTGAATCACGATGGTGGCTCCTTCGTCCTTTCCGGTGTCGCGATAGGCGCCTTCCCAGTATGTCCAGATCGCGCCTTTGTTCAGTATGGGGTCCCAGACACGCAATCGCAGGCGGTTCTGAAGGAGACCAATCTGACCACTGGCATCCACCACGACGCGCGCCTTCACCTCCTGCACCGTGCCGTCTTCTTTACGAATCCTGACACCTGCGGCACGTTCCCCTTCGAAAATCACATCCAGTACACGGATGCCTTCATGCGCATTCACACCATGCTCGCGCGCGTTGTTCAACATCATGTGATCGAATTCGCTCCGTACAACCTGCCAGGTCTGAGAACACTCGTGCGGCTTGTTGTCCCAGAAGTAGAACGGCGCCGAAAGCTTTCCCTTCGAATTGACGAACTGGACGCTGTACTTCTTCACAAAATGGCTACCCTGCATCTTCGGCAGCATGTTCAGCCGCTTCAGTACCCAGTAGGTTTCGGGGATCAAGGACTCCCCGATGTGAAAGCGGGGAAAATGCTCCCGTTCGAAAAGCTCGACTTTGAAGCCGTGCTGAGCAAGCAGGGTCGAGACAGTCGAGCCGGAGGGACCGCCTCCGATAACAACGACGTCGGTACTGGCTGGAATCAAAGCTCGTTTCCTCCTTCGACCACAAAACGACGTGCCTTCATTTCAAATCGGGGCAGCGTTCCATTCTCGACAATTCGTACAGGCACTGTAAGTCCTAACGCACTCCGCAGCTGACGTACCAGCTTCGCTGAAACTGCGTCCGCATCCCCGTTTCCGATGATTTCGATTTCTACCGAAAGACTCCTCATCGCGCCGGGCTGAGAAACAGTGGAGCGAAATTCCACGATTTCCGGAATGCCGCGCACCACCGATTCTATGCTGGTGGGATAGACGTTGACTCCCCGGATGTTCACCATGTCGTCGGCGCGCGCGAGAATTCCGCCTTCCAGCCGGGCCCAGGTTCGGCCGCACCCGCACAATTCGGAGCGTCTGACGACGATATCTCGGGTTCGGTATCGAATAACCGGACTGGCTGTCCTCCCGAGATTGGTCACAACAAGCTCACCGCGTTTGCCATCAGGAACCGGAGCGCCACTCGCTGGATCGAGCACTTCACAGATGAACTCTGCTTCATTGAGATGGAGAAACCCGGGACTCTCCCAACACTCAAAACTCAGAGGTCCTGTCTCTGTCAGGCCGTGATGGTCAATGACACGGGCACTCCAGGCTCGCTCAATACGCTCGCGAGTCGCCGGAATGCTGCCGCCAGGCTCCCCTGCGACGATCAGAACCCGCACACCGCAGTCGGCGAGGCTTCCGGCGGTCGCTTCATCCCTGGCAGCAATTTCTGCAAGCCAGAGTGCGTAAGTGGGAGTGCAGCAGACGACAGTGGCGCCGACGCTTCGGATCAATTCGAGGCGAACCTGGCTGGACATTCCTCCACCGGGAATACAATGAGCGCCGATCTGTGTACCTGCCTCGAATGCCGACCAGAATCCCAGAAATGGGCCAAACGAAAACGGAAAGAAAATTCTGTCACCCGGCACGACGCGCGCCCCGCGAAACACGGCTTTCCAGCACTCAAGAACCCACTGCCAGCTCTCGTTTGTGTCAAGCCAGCGTAGAGGAGATCCCGTTGTCGAAGACGTCTGGCAATACCGCGTATAGTTCTCAAGAGGTTCGGTGTACTTGGTTCCGAAGGGCGGATTCGTCGCCTGGTCTTCTACCAGCTCGTTTTTTACGGTAAAGGGCAACTTGCATAGATCCTCCGGAAAACGAAGGTCCTCCACCGACACACCCGCATCTCTCAGTTTCCTGGTGTAAAACGGATTGTTTCCGTAAACGGATTCCAGAAGACTTTCCAGCCGCCTGGCCTGGTGTGCTTCCAGTGCCCGCCGATCGAGTGTTTCCTCTGCGGGAAGAGTTCTCGCCTGCTTCATGAATTCGGTCTGCCCTCCGGAGCGACTCGGAATCTCGAAGCAATTTCCGGCGGAATCGGAGTGGACTTCATCGGCTCATTCGGACGTTTCGCAACGCAAACAATCGTCATCGTGCCCTTCGCGACGGTTGTGCCTGCTGTTGAGATCGAACAGGCATAACGGATTCTTTTTTCGCCGATTTCGACGATGCGAATGTGCGCTTCGAAGTCGTCTTCAAAGCGAAGAGGGCGGGTGTATTCAAACGAAACATTGACGCGCGGCCAGCCTATTTCAGAGCCGGAGGCGGAAATGCTCAGACCGGCAGAGCGCCATAGCGCGTGCTCTGCCTCTTCCATGTAACGAAAGTAATTGCTGAAATGAACGATGCCTGCGGCATCGGTCTCGTAGAACTGCACGCGCCGCTGCAACCGGAACTCGAAGACCAAACGTTACTCCCTCTGAAATCAGGTATACCTAATGCCGGTGTGCTGCGGCAGAAAGAATCGCGGAAGCAGCGAGTCCACTCGCAACAACCCTTCGCGTGACAGAGTGACGCCTTCGTCATTCGCCTCGCTCAGATATCCGTCAGCTTTCAGCGAACCCAGCTGATTCTTAAAACGATCCAGTACACGAACATTGTATTTATTTTCGAAATAAACCGGTTTCAGCGATCCGCGTTTCAACTGGAGAATGAACTCACGAATCATCTTCTCGTCGCCGGTCGGACGGTATGCGCGGCTCAGCGGGATTGTTCCGCTTCGAACTGCGGCACTGTATGCCTCCCACGAATCCAGATTCTGCACATGAACACCGTTGATGTGGCCAAACGACGCGACGCCCAGCGCCATCAGGTCGGAACCCTGCCATAAGCGGTCGGTATAAATGAATCGGGTTCTGGCTGGATCCCGAACAAGCGTATAAGCGCTTTTGATGTGGTATCCGGCGTCGATGAGCTTTTCGAAGGCTTCGTCCACCCAGCGACGTTTGGTCGCCCACGTCGCCAGGGGTTGTGTGAACTGTCCGGTACCCTTCAGCACATCCTTGCTGATTGTCGTGTTGTAAGGCAGTTCCATCTGGTAGATGGTCACACTGTCTGGTGCCAGCTCAATGGTCTTGTCGACGCAGGTTGTCCAGTTTTCATTCGATTCGCCGAGCATACCCGCAATCAGGTCAATGTTGATCTGAGGGAAGTTCAACTTGCGTGCAAAATCGTAGGCGCGAAAAATTTCGGCGGAGCGATGCGCTCGACCATTGGCTTCGAGAATGGCGTCATCGAAGTTCTCGATCCCCAGGCTCAGACGCGTAACACCCATCTGGTGTATGACACTGAGCTTGTGCTCAGTCAGCGTGCCCGGCTCACACTCGAACGTAATTTCTTCCGCATCCTTCCAGGACATCAACTGGGTCAGCCTGCCCACGAGATTTTCAAGCTGTTGACTGGAGAGAAAGGAGGGGGTTCCTCCTCCAAAGTAAACAAAGTTCAGCGGTCTTCCCTCGTAGGCGCGCGTGTGACTGTACAGTTCCGCTTCTCGAACGAGAGTATCGAGATAGGCGGCGATTTCATCGGAGTTCTTGTCCGTGTAAACGCGGAAGTAACAGAAGTGACACCGTTTTCGGCAGAACGGAATGTGCAGGTACATTCCCAGTGGAATACCCGGCGCAGGTTTCGACAGCATCGCCGGCTCAGCTACAGCGGCGACACCTTCCTTAGACCAGACAGAGAACGGCGGATAGTTGGCGACAAAGTAGCTGCCAACCTCAGTCTCTTCGTGTGTTCCAGTTTTCGAATCTGAACTCATTGGGTATCGGATTATAGACGTTCAAAGTCGGGGAAGGGAATCGCCGAGTCACCTTTGACCGACTCTAAGTCGAGACCTCAACGCTGCGTGAGAGGCGATCGATGTGCCTGAGGATGCGAGTTCGGGCATTGGCGCGGTTGCGTAAAGGCAGTGGTATGCGGCGTTTCAGAGCCAGGATCCTTTGAACGGACGCGGTAATTCGGTTGCGCATCGCGATGCTCTGACGGGCAGCTCTCAGAATAGTGTGGTACGCCTGTTCGACCAGGGGTGTCGTCTGGGAAAAGAGAAGCATGTCGTTACCCGCTTCAAACGCTTCCAGGAATCTCTCAGGCGTCAGTCCAAGGCCCGTAACTGCGCCAAGGGTCATATCATCGGTGATGATCAAACCCGGATAACCCAGTTTTTTGCGCAGCAACCTATCGACAACACGAGGAGACAAGGACGCCGGCAGAGGCGTAGGTTCCGAGAGGGCGGGATAGTACGCATGGCCGACCATAATCATTGGCAGACAGTTGAAAAGGTTGACGAACGGAGGAATATCCTCCATCAATAGAAGCTTTCTTGACTTGTCGACCTGCGGCAATGTGAAGTGTGGATCGCGTTGCACGGCGCCGAGCCCCGGGAAATGTTTTCCGCAGACAATCGTGCCGCTGTCGGTGATCTCCTCGATAAAGGCCGCTCCGCAGCGCGTGGTTGCTGCCGGTGAACTGGCGAGCGTCCGCCCGCGCAGGATGGATCCCGGCATTCCAAGATCCAGGACCGGGCCGAACAAGGTATTGAAACCCGTAGCCTGAAGTTCCGCACCAATAACGCGGGCGAGACGTCGAAGCTGCGCCATCCCGTTGTTGGCTGCATCGCTCATTGATGGAATTGGAGCAAACAGTTGTCGAAGTCGATCCGCCGGTCCACCTTCCTGCGTGATGGCGACAAAGGCCGGAATGTCTCGGCCGTCGGTAAAGCGTGCGGTCAGCTTTGTCGTTTGATCGAACGTTTCAATGTTGCGTCGGGAAAGAACGATGCCGCCGGGCCTGATCGCATCGAGCAGCTGTCGAGTCTCGCGGTCAGGCTCGACGCCGTGAAACCCGAGAAAGAACAGCTGACCGACTTTTTCTTCAAGTGCTAAACGGCTAAGATCTTTCATTCGCTCTCTTCCTGAGATCGGCGAGTTGCTTCAGCGCCTCAACAGGCGTGAGGTTGTCGATGTCTATGGCGCGCAGCGAATCACGTAGCTCTTCCTCCATCGCCGTGAAAAGCGGGAGCTGGTTGACGACGATCCGAGCCTTACGTTTTGCGCGAACCGTGAGATTATCGGACAACTCGTGTTCGTTCTCCTCATGTTTTTTGAGGATCTCGCGCGCGCGCTGAGTCACGTTCAGGGGTATTCCCGCAAGGCGTGCCACTTCAATGCCATAGCTGCGATCGGCAGCCCCCGGCTCAATCGTTCTCAGGAAGATAATTCGGCTTTCCGTTTCCTTCACCGTCACGTGATAGTTCCGAATCCCCGGCAGCAGGTCGGCGAGTTCGGTCAGTTCATGATAGTGAGTGGCGAAGAGCGTCTTCGCGCGAATCTGCGTCTGGATGTACTCGATGACTGCCCATGCGATCGAGAGGCCGTCAAAGGTTGCAGTGCCACGGCCGATTTCATCCAAAACAATGAGGCTTCTGGAGGTTGCGGAGTTCAGGATCATGGCAGTCTCG
>DASTBJ010000076.1:0-7848 GCA_035712125.1 Terriglobia bacterium | reverse complement strand
AGGAAGAACTCAGCGAGACTATCGCCATCACGATGGGCGTGGCCGCTGCATCCATCGTCGATCTCACAGATATTGCAGCGGAAGACCTGAAGATAAAGCACTTCGATGGAACTCGCGCGCCGGCAGAACCGCGGGACGTTTCTCCGGAGGAATAAGCCCATGAAGCACGGTTACCGCATTGCGCTTGCCGTCCTCGTTCTCCTGAACACTCTCGGACTGCTTGGCCAGGGCGGGCGCGGCCCGCAGTTCCGTGACGTCATCCCCCAGGGCTCCCGGGTCCAGTACAAGACGTATAACAGCGCGCTGATGAACCGCGAGCTACGATACGGCATTTACCTGCCACCGTCGTATGAAACATCCGGAACGCAACGTTATCCAGTGCTTTACTTCCTGCACGGGCTCAACGAAAACGAGATGCGGTGGAGCACCCGTGGGGAGACCGACCTGCTGCTCGACAAGATGGTTGCCGGTAAGGCTATCGGCGAATTCATCGTCGCAATCCCGATGTCATCGACCACCAGCTTTTACACGAATGCCCGCAACGGCAGCGCTCCATGGGAAGATGCCGTCGTCAAGGAATTCATTCCCATGATTGAATCGACTTACCGTGTTAATGCCACGCGAACCACGCGCGGTATCAGTGGAATTTCGATGGGAGGGTACGGGGCGCTCAAGATCGCGATGAAATATCCCGAGATGTTCGGATCGGTCAGTACCCACAGCGCGGCACTTGTGCCGGACTTCAACAGTACTACCGTCACGGGACGCCGGCTCGACCAGTTCAAGACTCTCTTCGACAACATCTATGGTATCGGCTTTGCAGCAGGCGGTCCGCTCGATCTGACGCACTGGAACGCGAATAACCCTCTCGAACTTGCCAAAGACACCTCGAAACTGCAGGGCTTGAAGGTTTATTTCGATTGCGGCACCGAAGACGAATATGGGTTCTATGCAGGACAGCAGGTTCTGGATGACCTGCTGACAAAGGCGAAGTATCCACACACGGCTGCTCTGCATCCCGGGGTTCACGGCTGGGACTATGCAAAGCAACACACGCAGCACTCTTTGCTCTTCCACTGGAACGCCTTTAGCGGAAGGTAGCCTGAACTTCGAGTTCACCTCGATTTCGTACTCGAACGCCACGTTCCTCACCGAACTCCTGCCGGGAATACCGAAAGGCTCCGGCGTCTATAGGATTTTCGATACGCGCGGCCAGCTGATCGTCCTTGATAAGACCAGCAACCTCTTTCACCGGCTGGAGCGGTACTTTGGCGAACGCTCCGAACCCGTTAAGGACCTCGACCTTCGTGAGATCACCAGCCGGATCGAGTTTCGGCGGACATGGTCATCGTTTGAAACCGCGTACGTTTTGTACCTGGAGCGGCGGCAACACTTCCCGAAGACCTATCGAAGAATGCGGACATTTCGTCTGTTTACCCTGATGAAGGTGAACCGGAAACAGCGCTTTCCTCGAATCTACGCGTCGAAACAGATCAAGGCCGGTGTCGAGTACTTCGGCCCGTTTATCAGCCGGGGACAGTTCACACGCCTGAAAACCGCGCTGGAGCGAACGTTCAAGCTGCGGCCCTGCCTCTATAACATCCGCGGCAATGATCCGCATCCGGACTGCCTGTACTTTCAAATGCACACGTGTTCACGCCCGTGCAACAACGACGTCGACCGCCAGGGATACCTTGCCGACGTGGATGCAGCGATTGCTTTTATCCAGGGTCGGGACCAGGAACTCGAAACGCCGCTGATGGCCCGCATGCATGCTCTGGCGGAGGAGGAATACTTCGAGGAAGCCGAGCGCGTGCGGCGCCAACTGGAAAAGGTCCAGCGCGCTCGCAAGGAGGTTAAAGAGAAGTTGCCTTCCGTGTGGACCTTTAACTACCTGGTGCTGTTGCCGGCGGACAGCACCGCACGGACGAAAGTTGCTTTCGTCCGTGCGGGAACGATCGTTGGCTTCGAAGACTTCGCGACAGTGTCTCTTGCCGATTCCCTTCCCGCGGAAATCGATCGCCGCTTCTCAGGCCCGGCAGAACCCGTCAACCACAACTGGCAATATGACGAATTCTGTATGGTGGCGAACTACCTTGTGCACCCGCTCAAGTCCGTGGAACTGATACCGCTGGATAAGGGAATGGACCTTCCGGCATATCTGAAAAGACGCGCCACCCGAAGACAGCCGCAGGAGGAGCAAGTCGAGCCTGATCCGCTGTCCGAAGAAAGCCGGGAAGAGTCCTGAAATTGGATCGTCAGCGAAACCTATTTGCGGTGTCCATTCAATTTGTGCAGGGCAATCTTTCGACTCAGAGTATTCCGATGCACGCCGAGCACTTCAGCAGCCTTGCTCTGGTTGCCATTGGTCTGGCCCAGAGCAAGCTGGATAAATTTTTTTTCGAAAACTTCGACAGCTTCATCGAGGAGAATTCGTTTCTCAATCATCTCGGCAACCAGGGATTCCAGCTTCTCTTTCACGGACGACTTCCTCTCTCATGATCGATGACGCCACCAATTCTCAGCCGCGTGGTATCCATCCATGAAACGCGTCTTGAATTCCTCCGGCGTAGCCAGCGCTATAATCCGGGCGCCCGGAAGGTAGTAGGGCGCCAGCAGGGAATCCTGCACTCGCTCGGCCTGAAGGTCGAAAGAAGTTAGTGCCAGAAAGAAGATCGAGCCCAGGACCCAGCCTCGAACGAATCCGAATGCGGCTCCAAGTAGTCGATCAAACCACTGGATTTTTGCAAACTTGATGAGCTTCTGTGCGACCCAGATTACGAGAGCACCGATGAGCAGTGTTCCCAGGAAAATAACAACGAAGCCCAAGAATAGAGCAATGTTTTCGGTCTTTACAACCTCTTTAAATGGGCTCGCTCCAATGCGGTAGAACCATACTCCCACGAAGAACGCCGCAATGAGAGAAAACATTCCCAGGAGCTCACGGACGAATCCTCTGAGGACACTCAAGACAACAGAGAAGACCAGAGTGAACAGGGCAATCCAGTCGAGCGCGTTCAGGTTCATTCAACATCGCTGCCGGTGAGAATCCGCAAAGCCTCGCGATATTTCGCGCTCGTGGCTTCCACAATGTCGGCGGGAAGCTCAGGCCCTGGAGGCTGTTTGTTCCAACCAATGCGCTCGAGATAGTCCCGCACGAACTGTTTATCGAACGACGGCTGCGGCTTCCCCGGAACGTACTTATCCGCGGGCCAGAACCTGGAGGAGTCCGGAGTCAGCATTTCGTCGACGATTGCAATCTTTCCGTCGATCACACCAAACTCGAATTTCGTATCGCAGATGATGATGCCGCGCTTGAGCGCAAACTCGACGCCGCGGGAATAGAGCAGGAGCGTGAGCCTCTTCAATTCCTTGATGTTGTCCGAGCCGATAACAGCGGCCGCCCGCTCTTCTGAGATGTTTTCATCATGACCGGTCTCTGCTTTGGTCGACGGCGTGAACAAGGGTTCCGGCAAACGATCGGAGTCGCGCAATCCCGGAGGCAGCGCGATACCGCAGACCTTGCCGGTCTTGTTGTAGTCCTTTAAGCCTGATCCGGTGAGGTATCCGCGAGCAACACACTCCACGGGGAACACTTTCGCCTTCTTCACCAGCATTGATCGTCCCTGAAGCTGCTCGCGATAGAGGTGCAGTGGTGGCGGAAAGTCCTCGACACGTGTGGAGACAACATGGTTTGGAACTTGATTCGTAAACTGCCCGAACCAGAAGGCCGACATCTGCGTCAGCACCTTGCCCTTGTCGGGAATGGGCGTGGGAAGTACGACATCGAAGGCGGAAAGCCTGTCGGTCGCGACGATCAGGAAATGCTCACCGAGATCATAAATATCTCTGACTTTGCCCCTGGCGTGGAGTTTCACGCCGGGCAGATTCGTCTGCTGAATTGCCATGGCTTTTAATTCAACCTTACGGAAACAATTTTGGAAATACCGGGCTCTTCCATCGTAACGCCATAAAGCGTCGATGCAGTTTCCATTGTGCGCTTGCTGTGGGTAATCACGATGAACTGGGTTTGGGAGCTCATCTCGCGGACCATGTTCGCAAACCGATCGACGTTGGCCTCATCGAGCGGCGCATCCACTTCATCGAGCACACAGAATGGACTCGGTTTGAAGCGAAACATCGCGATAAGCAGGGCAAGTGCAGTGAGCGCCTTCTCACCGCCCGACAGAAGCAGAACGTTCTGAAGTTTTTTTCCGGGCGGCTGAGCCACGATTTCAACACCGGCGTCGGCCTCCGCGGCCTCATCCAGCAGCCTCAGCTCCCCGTGGCCACCGCCGAACAGATGAACGAAGGCAGCGCGGAATCCCGCATCGATGGCTTCGAATGCCTCCTTGAACTGCTTGCGGCATACGGCATCGATTTCCTCGATGGCCTGAGCCGTGTCGCGGATGGAATCGAGGAGATCCTGGCGTTGCCCATTAAGAAACTCGAACCGCTGCTCGGCTTCCTGATATTCCTCCACAGCCATCATGTTGACCGCGCCCATGGACTCCATTCTCTCGCGAATCTCCTCGTATTCCTTCTCCATCAGCTCGAGCTGTTCAGGCGCGAGAACATCAAAAGACTTCAGACAAACGGCTTCGATGGTTTCGTTCAGTTCGCTCCAGCACGAACTGGTGAGGTGCTTGAGATCGGAGTCGACTTTGGTTCGTTCGATCTCCAGGGCATTGTGCCGGTCCTTCCACGCATCGAGCGCAGCGCGCGACCCATCCCATTCTTGCTCGGCTTCGTGAAGCTCGGCCCTCAACCGTTCCAGGATCGCGGTAATTTCGGCGATCTTCTGGTTGAGGCGATCGTGTTCAGCGATCAGTTCCTGACGCGTGGTTTCCATGCCCTGCACAGCAAGCCGCGATTGCGATTGCTGTTCCTCGGCCTGCTGGATCTGATGGACGGCACGATCGCTGCGCTCCTGCAGCTCTTTCGCCTGCTGCTGCAGAGCGGTTATCTCGCGAGATACCGCAGAGCGTCGCTCCTCGAGCACGGCGAGTCGTGCCTGGACTTCACCAAGCTCGTGTCTTTTGCCTTCGATTTCCGTCGCCAGGGATTCACTGCGCTCGGTGCGCTGACCAATCTCCTGGAGAATGGTTTCTTTAGCTGCCGCGATTCCGGCAAGTTGCGCCTCGCCTTGCTGAACGGCGAGTTCCAGCTGTGAGCGCTCCTCGGTGAAGCGGGTAACTTCCCCGCGCGCGACCTCGGCGCGTTGCTCCGCATGTGAAAGCTCGCTGGACAGGGTTCTCACACGATGGTCGGTCGTGAGAATGGTCTTTTCGATTTCCTGCACTCCCGAGACCAACCGGACGCGCTGGGCTTCCGCCTCCTTCAGCATCGTTTCGAGGCGCGTTGTCTCTTCCTCGCGCGCAGCGGCTTCGCGAATGGCGTGATCCATTTGACGGTCGAGTTCGCGAATTTCACGCTTCAGAGACAGCGGTCCAAGAGCCTCCCGTTCGCCCCAGCTGACGACGTGACCATGAACTACTTCGCCCGTTGAAGCGACAAAGCGATAGTTCGGGTATTGCGCTGAAAGCTCCCAGGCGCGGTCAAGAGAATCGACGACATAGGCGTTCCGGAAGTGGTTGGCAACGTGTTTGACTTTCTCGTCGAATCGGACCAGGTCGAAAAGCGGCGTCGCGCCCGGAATATCCTCCGGGCGCTGCAGGGGCGTCTCCCCGTTCAGGACAAGGCAATCGAGCCGGCCCTTGGTGACATCCTTGACGATGCTGATTGCCGCAACAGCCTGGGTGCGATCCTTCACAACGACGTATTGCAATTCGGGACGGAGGAAGTCCTCCACGATGGATTCGTACGGAGAATCGACTTCAATGAAATCCGCGAGCATGCCAAGGGGCTCCCAATCGCGTCCGCGGACATAGTTGAAGAACTGCTGGACGGACTCGGTGCTGTACGCACGTCGCACGGCGAGGTCTCCAATCGTCTGCAGGCGGTTCTGAATGCCGTCCCGCCTGCTCTTGCACTCGGCAACAGCCTTGACGGATTGAGCATGACGTTCCCGGAGGCTCGCGCACTCCGCTTCAGTCGCCGAGAGTTCAGAGCGAAGGCGCCGCATTCCGATTTCGTATCCGAAGTGTTCGTTGCGCGCGGATTCCAGCTGTACCTGCACTTGCGCAGCGCTTTCCAGGGCCTCGGCAACCTCCCGTTCGAGGCGCTCAATCTGCGATGACAACCGCTGGATCATTTCCCTGCGGCTTCCAATTTCGTTGCCGATCCGAGCCTCGTTGCCGACCACTTCGAACTGCTGCCGCCGAAGGTCAGCGATGGCGCGTTCCTCGCCTGCCCGCGCTTCGTTCAGGCCGGCCAGAGCCACCTTCGCGAGCTCGATGCATTCGACGATACCAAGCCGGTCGTGTTCGTTCGCCTCCAGCTGAGCGGTGCGTGAGGCATGCTCGCTTTCATTTTGGGCCAGGGCGTCCGCCACGCGGGTCCGCTCCTCCCCGAGAGCAGCCTTGCGTTCACCGAGTGCGCGAATCTGATCTTCCAGGCGTTCGATACGCTGTGTTGCTTTCTCGCGCTCCAGTTCCACTTCCGAATGGCGCGCGTGTCCTTCGCTGAGCGTCTTTTCCGAATCCGTGACGTCTCCGCGCCGCTGGTGAACGAGGGCATTGAGGCGTTCGATTTCCTCTTCGAGGCGTCGCCCCTCATCCCCGATTAAGGCCAGCGCGGCCTCAACGGTTTCCTGCTGGTTCACGAGCATATCGGCGCGGGTGGAAAAAACGGCCGAGAGAATCTCGCGCATGCGGTTACGGAGTTCGATGTAGCGGCGCGCCTTACCAGCCTGGCGCTTGAGGGAGTTCCTCTGCCGGTCGACCTCGGCAAGGATGTCGTTGACGCGGGAAAGATTCTGACGGGCAGCTTCGAGGCGGGACTCTGCGAGTTTTCTCTTGGCCTTAAACTTGGTCACTCCCGCAGCCTCTTCTATCAGGCCGCGGCGGTCCATCGGCTTGGAACTCAACAGCTGGCCGATGCGACCCTGTTCGATGATGGCGTAACTGTTGGGACCGAGACCCGTTCCCAGAAATATCTCCTGGATGTCGCGCAGGCGGCAGGCCTTGCCATCGATCAGATAGGCGCTCTCTCCGTCGCGATAGAGGCGCCGTTGCACCACAATGTCGCGAGGGCCTGCCGGCACGCCGTTCGCGTGACCGTTAGCGTGCCCATTACCGTTGCCGTTCACATGGCCGTTGGAGATGCCGTTGGTCTTCTGCGAATCGCTGACGATCTCAGCGGGCGGCGGGGTCTCCGTCAGCGTGATTGTGACCTCTGCCATCCCCATCGGGGCCCGATTTCGAGTCCCGTTAAAGATGACATCTTCCATCTTCTCACCGCGCAAAGACTTGGCACTCTGCTCCCCGAGAACCCAGGCAATGGCGTCGGATACGTTGCTTTTGCCGCAACCGTTGGGTCCCACGATGGCCGTGACTCCGGCGTCCTGCACAACGATTTCGCCCCTGTCGGAGAACGACTTGAATCCCAGCAGCTCAATACGCCTTAGTTTCAACACAGGTATGCCTTCCTCAATTTCCCGACTGTGCCGACTAGCTTGAGTCGCGAGAGTGACAGATTGGGTCCCATTTCGGAATAATGAGTGCCCCTATGAACGGGAACCTGGACAAGCCCGACCGCATCATTCTTCACGTGGACATGGATGCATTCTACGCCTCCATCGAGCAACGCGACGACCCGAGCCTGAAGGGGCGGCCCGTCATCGTGGGTGCGGACCCAAAGCAGGGTCTCGGTCGGGGTGTGGTGGCCGCCTGCTCGTACGAGGCTCGCAGGTTCGGCGTCCGCTCTGCCCTGCCGATCAGCCGGGCC
>DASTBJ010000075.1:0-5611 GCA_035712125.1 Terriglobia bacterium | reverse complement strand
CCGCACTGCGGCGAATGCTGGTTTTGACAGCGTCAATTTCGAAGAGAACATCCGGCGGGTTTTGAGAACGGGTGGTTTTGAGCTATTCATCGTCGGCGATCGCATCCGGCCTGAAGTGGCCTTGCTGACTGAAATCCTGGGCACGGCAGCGAATCTCGAGTTTTCTTTGCACTTGATGGAAATCGCTTTCTATAGGCTTCACGAGGGTGAAGACTGGCCCCTCATCGCCATACCGACTATCGTCGGCAAAACGCATGAAGTGACTCGCGGAGTCGTGAAGATCCGATATGAAGGGAAGGTGGAACCGGAAGTCGAGGTCATAGCGACCGAACAGGACAGCTCGTCCCTTTCCCATGTTGATCTGGAAACATTCTTGAAATCTCTGCCACCCGGACTAGACGAGGTATTTCAGCCGTACCTCGAGCGATGGTTATCCAGTTCCTTTGTCCTCTACTGGGGCCAGGTGGGCTTTAGCCTTAGGCATACCTATAAGACACGGCTCAAAACGATTTTTGATGCCTACCCCGAGTACATGAGCCTCTTTCTCGAGAAATGGCTCCCTGAATGGGGGAACCCACAATAAGCCTACCGGGTGTACCGCAGTAAGTTGGATGCGGTCGCGGAATGCCAGCGGATCTTCAGCCAGAACAAACGCTACATTTATTACGATCGTGTGACCGCCGATAATGTGCGCCTCATCCTGGATGCTACGGATGAGTTGGCTGAATCGCTTCGTTCAAGAGCAAATCAGCCTCCTCCTGTCGAGGCGGGGTCGTAACCAGACTCCGAGAAACGATCCCGTCAGACAAGTTCGGGCACTTCTGGATAAGAACAGTAAAGGACATCGTGTCCAAGCTGACGTAATTTGATCGACGATCCGCGCTGCAATGTTTTCGTCAGCGAAGAGCTTCATCGGTCCGCCGACCTAAGGTGCAACGGTCGTCTCCAGGTCAATCAAAGCAGCAGCGTAGAGAAGAGCCGCGCGTATATGCTCGGCCGTCAACCGGGGGTGGGCCTGGAGCAGGTCATTTTCGCTCGTCCCGCCGCCAAGCTCCCGAAGCACGTGCTCTACTGTGATTCGGGTTCCCTTGAATACTGGTTTCCCCATCATGACACGCGGCTTTTCTGCAATGTAATCCTGCCAGTTCATACGATGATCCTTGCATGGAGACCGCAAACTCACCGCGAGTGCCCGCTCCCGGTCGACAATTGCAAGACCGCCGGGCGGTGCCGCAGAGCGAATGCAATTGCGGACATTCGAGGTCCTTCGCAGTCCCGTCCAAACAAAGTCTGCGGGAGATTGTGATTTATCCCGCCAACGTCAATAATCCCAGCTCATCATGCACAGCGTCGTCACTGCGCTCTCGACTCAGACTCGCTTAGACTCAGCTGCCGCGTTTGTCGAGCAGCATTCTGGTGAAGAAATTCTTCTAATCTCCCATACCCGCACTGCTGCCGATGAATTTGTTCGGTCGATTTGCAAGAAGACCGGCGGTGTCTTCGGCGTTCATCGCTTCACTCTTCCGCAGTTGGCCTTCGATCTCGCGACCGAACCGCTGGCTGAGGCCGGAAAGACCTTCATCGCCGGAGTTGCGCTCGAAGCGATGGCGGCGCGCGCGATACACGCATGCCGAACTGCTGGCACCCTAAACTGGTTCGACACGGTCGCTACGACACCAGGATTCTTTCGTGCACTTGCCTCCACGATCGCTGAACTCCGCCTGAACGAAATCGAAATAGGGGTCTTGCGCAGAGCTGGGCCAGCAGGGCTGGATCTTGCCGGAATCTTGAAACAGTTCGCCACCAGTTTGGAAGAAGCCAGTGTTGCGGACCTGGCCGTGGCTTATCGAGAGGCGATGGCCGTGGTCGCCGGCCAGAGTTTTCGTTATCGGGGTCGTCCTCTCGTCCTCCTGGACCTCGTCCCAACGACTTTCCTTGAACAGCAAATGTTACGTGCTCTCGGCGCCGCTGCATCCTCCGCCCTTGCCACTGTCCACAGTCGCGACGTGGCCAGCCTGGATTGCCTGAAAGACGCGCTAAGCGCTATACCGCAAACGCTATCGTCTGTTGAAAGCAGGCACGCGCTAGATCGCCTTCGAGCGAACGTCTTTGAATCGACTTCACCAACGGGGGACCTCGATTCCAGTATCACGTTCTTATCGGCAACTGATGAAGGCCGCGAATGCGCTGAGATCGCGCGTTCGATACTGGAGCTGGCCCGATCCGGAGTGCGGTTCGATCAGATGGCCATTGTGCTTCGAAATCCGGGGGTCTACCAACCCTCGATTCAGGACGCTCTCCGCAGGGCGGAGATACCCGCCTACTTTTCTCTGGGAAGTCGGCGCCCCAACCCGGCGGGTCGAGCTTTTCTTGCGCTCCTGGCTTGCGCCGCAGAAGGTCTGACGGCCTCACGGTTCAGTGAGTACTTATCCCTCGGACAGGTGCCCAAAGTCGACGAGACTGGCAAACCCAGTCCAGAACCTGCGGGGTGGTCGCCTCCACAAGGAGAGCTGTTCCCTGCCAGCACGGCTGCGAGCGACGACTCCGAAACCGATGACGCGCACGGCGACGAACCTCCAGTAATAGCAGGATCACTCCAAACGCCTTATCAATGGGAAAGGCTCCTCGTCGATGCAGCCGTAGTCGGCGGACGCGACCGATGGGTGCGCCGCCTCGATGGATTACAAAAAGAACTCGTAAGACAAATTGCAGAGGCCGAGACGGAAGAAGAGTCCACGCAGTATTTGGAGCGTCAGCTAGGCCGTCTTGCTTCCCTGCGACATTTTGCAATCCCTCTCATCGACTTTCTTGAACAGCTTCCCGACAATGCCTCGTGGGACGAGTGGCTTGATCAGTTAGAGCAGCTTGCGACGCTGTCGTTGCGCAATCCGGAGCCGGTCTTGTCCGTTCTCAACGAACTAAGACCGATGGGGAGCCTCGGCCCCGCTGGTCTCGACGAGATCCGCGAAGTGCTTGCGCATCGGCTGAGCTTTCTACGAGTAGATACAATCGAAAGACGCTACGGAAAGGTTTTTGTGACGTCTACTGCTGAAGTCGCAGGACTCTCTTTCGACGTCGTTTTCGTTCCTGGCCTGGCCGAGGGCACGTTTCCTAAGAAGGCTTTCGAAGATCCGTTGCTCCTGGATGACAGTCGTCAACTAATCAGCCCTTGGCTGGCGACCCAAAATGTACGAACCAGCAGAGAACGGCTTCTTCTCCATATGGCGGCTGCCAGCGCCAGATCCAGGCTTTGGATTTCCTATCCGAGGATGGATTTGGGCCAAGGTCGCTCCCGGAGCCCTTCTTTCTACGCGCTGGACATCCTTCGGGCGATCACCGGCACGGTCCCCACCCTCACGGAACTGCAGCGCCGAAGTACTGCCCACACTCAATCACAAGTGGGCTGGCCTGCCCCACGCGACGCGAATGCGGCTATCGATGATGCCGAGTTCGATCTCGCAATCATCAGTGGCCTGCTGCGCCAAACCAGGGAACAGGCAAAAGGGCGTGCGCGATACTTGTTGACCGCAAACTCGAGTCTCGGGCGTTCTCTCAGGGCACGCGCAGGCAGGTGGAGGCGTCCATGGACAGAAGGCGACGGAATCGTAACGACACACCCCGCACTTCTTGAAGTGCTGTCGCGGCATCGATTAACAGCGCGGCCGTACTCAGCCACTGCATTGCAGCAATTCGCAGCATGCCCGTACCGGTTCGTGCTCTATTCCATTCATCGAATTCAACCTCGGGCAGAGGCCAATGCGCTTGAGCGCATCGATCCGTTAACTCGAGGGAGCCTCTTGCACGCGGCGCAATTCAGGATCCTTACCGAGCTTCGAGACCTGAAGTTGCTTCCCGTTACGCCCGACAATCTTTCCAGCGTACTAACGCTTGCGGACCGCGTTTTTGACGAAGTCGTGAACGATTACCATGAGGAGCTTGCTCCGGCTATTCCGAAGATTTGGGAACAGCAGACCGAAGGTCTCCGCTGGGATGTACGAGGGTGGCTCCGGGAAATGGCTCAAGCATCCCATGAGAACTGGACGCCCAAATGGTTTGAGTTGTCCTTCGGTCTCCGAAAGCAACAACCAGGCGATCCGGCAAGTCAAAGCGATCCGATTACGCTAATCGGCGATATCCGAGTCCGTGGCGCAATCGACATGGTTGAAGAGAAAGCCGGGAGAATCCGCATTACGGATCACAAAACCGGGAAAGCTCCGACTCAGGGTCCGGGCTACACAGGAAAAGGAGAAGTCCTCCAGCCAGTTCTCTACGCGCTGGCCGCTGAAATCCTCCTGGGAGAACCTGCCGAATCCGGTCGCCTGTCTTTTTGTACGGAGCGCGGCGGATATAAGAACTTTGACGTTCCAATCGATGACATATCGCGACAGGCCCTGGCCAACGTCGTAACTCTGATTGACCGTTCCATTGCAGACGGTTTTCTGCCGGCCGCACCACGAGAGGGGGCTTGTGCGTATTGCGACTACAGATCTGTGTGCGGCCCATATGAAGAATCTCGTATCCATCGAAAAGCCAAGGACCGCCTGGCCCTCTTAGAACAATTGCGGGATCTGCCATGACTCGCGACGAATCGGCTCGCAACCGCATCCGAAATTCTCTCGACGAAAGCCTGATCGTCGAGGCTGCAGCGGGAACGGGTAAGACGACAGAACTGGTTCGTCGCATCGTCAATACATTGAAGACGGGCAGGACCAGCGTGGACCGGATTGTGGCGGTCACGTTCACGCGCAAGGCGGCGGGCGAACTCAGATTAAGACTCCGTATCGAATTGGATACCGCACGAACGGCATCCGACAACCCGGCGGAAGTCCTTCACCTGGAAGATGCCCTGGCGCGGTTAGAAGAAGCCCGCATCGGCACGATTCATTCATTCTGCGCGGAGTTGTTACGGCAACGGCCCGTGGAGGCGAAAATCCCACCGGGCTTTGAGGAGATGGACGAGAATCAAGCTCCTGCCCTGTATTCCAGGGCCTTCAACTCCTGGATTCAGACAACGCTGCAAGCGATGCCCGAAGGAATCAAGCGAGCCCTCAACCGGGTCAGCGCCGGGTTCGACAACGAGAGCCCTCTCGATCAAATCAGACGCGTGGGCTGGACTCTGATTGAGTGGAGAGATTTCGGGTGTGCATGGAGGCGGGCAGAATTCGACGCGCGCGATGACATCGAGCGTATCCTGCCCGAAATTCGGGAACTCGCGAAGATGACAGCCACATGTAACGTCGCTGGCCATCCTGTTCGAAAGCACCTTCAATGTGTCGTCGATTTCATCACCAGGATCAAGCGATCCGAGGAGGTGCGCCCTCGTGATTACGATGAACTCGAGGCGCTCCTGGTTCAGCTTGCCCGCACTCTCAGGCGAAATTCACTCAAGGGATCGAAGAAATTTTCGCCCGGATATTCGCGTGACGAGATTCTTGCAGCAAAAGATCGCCTTCAATCCACTCTGGATCACTTCGTACAGCATTCCGAAGCTGACCTGGCCGCCTCGCTTCAAGCGGACCTGCAAGGTCTCATCGAGCAATACGAGATTTTGAAGGCACGGTCCGGGAAGCTGGACTTCGGAGATCTACTTATCCGCAGCAGAAATCTCTTG
>DASTBJ010000074.1:0-5574 GCA_035712125.1 Terriglobia bacterium | reverse complement strand
GAGACCGATCCGGTACCATGATGGCGTCGCCAGGTTTCCAGGTACTGCTCAATCGACACGGCTTCGCGGCAGGGCCAGGGTTGCTGATCGATGTCGGAAATCTGCGGTCGGGGCGGCGTGCGGTGGACGACCCCCTCCGGCCCGCGGAACGCAATTCCGCGAACACGCTCCAGAAGTTCCGCGTGTTCGCCTTTCAGAACCGGGAGCAATTCCTCCAACGTGATCTCGCCTTCGCCAATCACGACGACATCCGTGCCCGCTGCCAGATACTCCTCGGCATAAACAGCCGGTTCGGGACCACCGGCGACAGTCTTCCATCCGGCTTCCCTGGCAGCCTGGATAATCTGAAGGACGCTGCCTCTCGTCATGAGGTTCGCGTAGATGCCGAGCACAGCAGGCTTCTCGCTTCTGAGGATGCGCTGCAGCTGGTCCCGCGAGTTGAACGTCGAATCGAACACCTGAACATCAAAGCCTCGCGCCCGCAAATGGGACGTAATGTAGAGAATGCCCAGAGGGACATAGGGCTTCATGATCTGCTGTTCCTTGGGATCTTCCCGCAGAAAGTAGCCGTGCGTCAGGAGCAGATCCATTGTGTCATCTCCGTCGGATCGGTATTCCTGCAGGTTTCCTCAAGCCGGTCTACGATTTTCCAGAGGTCTCGCGGCGGCAGCGAATCCGATGAGCGATCGGTGGTGCTGAATCTCCAGGGAGAACTCCATCCCGTCACTTCCGCATGCAACGCATCGTGCAGCGCGCGGTAAAAGTCGCTCGTGTAGGCGCCTTTGAACATCATCGAAAGGTCTCCGCTATCTTCCCAGTTCGTCTTTTTTCCCAGCTGTTCAGAGACACGTTCGTAGAATGTGGTGCCCGGCAGCGGATACGAAACAGAAACGCCGATATCGTCGGGACGGGTTCTGCGCACCAGCTGGATCGTCTTCTCAATGTCTTCCCAGGTCTCTCCCGGATAGCCCAACTGGATGAAGAAGCACGCGCGAATGCCGCTGGATTTCAGCGTTTCGAGCGCGGCTTCGATCTGACTTACACGCGTCCCTTTGTCCATCGCGTCCAGGATTTTCTGGGATCCCGACTCCACTCCCATCCAGACTTCCGCACAACCGGCGCGGCGGAGGGCATCAACAGTGTCCTTCTGCATCAAATCGACACGTGACTGCATTTTGAAGGGGATTACGGCATCCAGCTGTTCGACGTGATCGGCCAGTTCCTGAACCCATTCTTTCCTGATGCCAAACAGGTCGTCGGCAAACCAGAGGAAGTCCGCTCCGATGAGGTCGCGGAGTTCAACCATTTCCGCTGCAACGCTGCGTGGTGACCGGACGTTGAACGAGTTGCCGTAGATCGGCTTCGCACACCAGTTGCATTTGTACGGACATCCGCGGCTCGCCACCAGGTTGAGAGCAAAGAATCCGTGAGCCAGCTTCCATGCCGCTTTGTAGCGATTCAGGTCCACAAGGTCCCTGGCGGGAAAGGGCAGTGCATCGAGGGTCTTCATCAGAACGCGCGCGGGCGTGCGCACAATGGAGCCACCCCCGCCCGTATAGGCCAATCCCTGGATTTCGTCGATCGACAGTCGGGACTGCCCGACGATCGCGTCGATGAGCTCGAGTAACGTCCATTCCGCTTCGCCGATCAGAACATAATCGGCGCCATGCTGAAGGTATTCCGCGCACCGGTCGGAAGAGTCAGAGCCGTTAACAACGACCGTCGCTCCGACAGCCCGCGCTGCCTGCATCATCCCAAAGGCGATGTTGCGCATTCTGCTCAGACACATCTTGGACAGAAAATTGAAGTTGTCTTCGTAGATGGCCACAATTCGCGGACGTGTGCGGGCAACGACTTCGGCGAAAGTCTCCTCCGGGCTTTCGAGCATGCTGTCAAACAACGCCACGGAGAAGCCTCTGTGTCTGAGAAGAGCCGCCGCGTAAAGCGTGCCCAGCGGCGGATACGGCTGCATTTTTCGAACCTGCTTGCGGTCGTAGTACAGGTGATAGGAATGAGTCAGGAGAACATCGGTCATGACATTCCTCCCGCTTTCGTTGTCACCTCTCTCCGCAGTGCCTGACCCGTCAGGAGCGACCGGCGCGTTGTCACGGATTTCGATTGAGGCTCCTGGCGTCGATTGGTCGTTAGAAACTCCTTCAGCATGCGTTTCAGTCTCCGAAGGTCATCGCCCTGTAGCCACGGCAGGTGATTGCTGCCCAGGCCGACATTTGCCCAATCCTCCAGGGACTGAGGCTCCTGCACACCCATCGTTCTCAGCTGCGGCCAGATGGGAATACCGGGATAGGGCGTGAAGATATTTGGAGAAAAGTTCACGTTGGAGTGTTTCCTGAAAATCTCATGCATAACGCGGAAGGTTTCCACGCGATCTGCTTCGGTTTCGCCCGGATAACCGAGAATCAGGTTGAATGTCACGCGGATGGC
The DNA here is from genome assembly GCA_035712125.1 of Terriglobia bacterium. GTDB lineage: Bacteria > Acidobacteriota > Terriglobia > 20CM-2-55-15 > 20CM-2-55-15 > DASTBJ01. The sequence continues at coordinate 3,132 of DASTBJ010000074.1, read as the reverse complement.
GGCCTTCTCAGCCTTTCGAGCCGTCTCGAACATGTCGTCGATCCGTTGGTGCTTCTTGTTCATCCATTCGAGAACCTGCTCGGACGCGGACTCGGTTCCGAAACCCATGTGGGTGACTCCTGCCTCTCCGAGCAGACAAACCTCGTCATCGCTCATGCGGCACAAAAGGTCCGTTGACGCTTGAAAGGTCCATCCAAATCGGGCCTTCGCATCCAGAAAGCCGCGTGCGATCTCTCCAGCTCGTCTGACGTTGACGGGAAAGTTCGAATCCAGAAACGCAACGCTGTGGAGTTTGTATCGGCTCACCAGGTCTGTGACTTCCGCGACGACGCGACTGGCGGGGTATGCATTGAACTTGCGCTCGTAAAAAACCTGGTCCGTGCAGTAATTGCAGGCATACGGGCAACCCAGGCTCGTCGCATACGGCAATTTGCGTTGTCCTGTTCGCCTCTCATAGGCGTCAAAGTCTGCGAGTGAAAAAGCCGGCGCTGGAAAGTTGTTGATGTGCTCCGTCGGACGGTCCGAGTTGTGAACGACTTCGGTCTCGTGACGAAATGAAGCTCCGGAGATCGTCGCGGGGAAATGAGAATCACGAAGGTGGGAGACTATTTCCAGCAGGGTCATCTCACCCTGACCTCGGACGAGGATGTCCGCCAGTCCGCTACGCAGCGTCTGTTCGGGCAGCAGGCTCGAATGCCATCCGCCAAAAATAATGGGAATTCCTGGTTTGAAGCGGCGGGCCAGGCGGGAAAGCGCCATGGACTCGCGAATCATGGAGCCTGTCAGGAAGGAAATCCCGACGCACATAGCATCAGCAATCTCGCTTTCCAGCATATCGGCTATCGGCTCAATTGCCCCATCCAGAATGCGCACTCGAAACCCCGCCTCCAGAAGTGGCGACGCGAGGCTTAAGAGGCTTAGCGGCGGGCCGAGTGGCGGTCCTTCGTAAGATGGGTACAGAAGAAGAACCTTATCGTTCATGATCAGCTCTGGGCGGTTGCCGGCTCAAGGCGCTTTGCGTCCACGCGCGGTTTCGCCACGGACACGAAGCGTTTGAGTTTCTGGTTGATCCACACTTCGACAGGCCATCCATACATGTCGTGTTCAAGCCTCCATCGCGCCGGATGCGCGAGCGCTTTCTGAAGAGTCCGGACCGCGGAGTGGGAGTCCAGCCTGGAAATGGGCACGCGGTCAAAGGCCATTCGCAGGTATTCCCGCATGACCTGGACCCGGCGATGTGCTTTCCCGTTAAGCCACGGAAGCACGGTGTACCGCGGGAAATAGTCCACCCAGGCTTCGAGTGACTCCGGCATCCTGATGCCGTTCTCCTGCGCGTGCTGCATGATGGGAGAGCCAGGGTACGGTGTGAAAATGTTCGTCCAGAACTCCGCGCCAGGAAATCGCCTGCAAACGTCGAGGATGAAGTGGATGGTTTGCCTTCTGTCGTGATTGTCCTCACCCGGGTACGCGAAGATGATGTTGAACGACGGACGAATCCCTGCCTCGACGCAACGCTGCGCCGAAAGATAAATGGAGTCGAAGTCCTGAAACGTCTTGTTCATCAGCTGCAGAATCCTGGGTGAAGCCGAGTCCACACCCTGGCAGATCTGATGAAGCCCGGACCGCCGGAGCAGGCGCAGTTCGCTGAGATCGAGGCGCGCTGTAAGATTCGTGGTCGCCTGAATGCTCCACTGGAACGGTGACCCTGCGCGCACCAGCCCTTCGGCGATTTTCACGGCACGATCGAGATCGACCAGGAAGTTGTCGTCGACGATCCACAGCATTTCCAGACCGTACCGTGTTGCCAGATCCACGGTCTCTTCGACGACTTGTTCGGCCGGCAGCGCATTCCATTGCCTCCCGTACACTCCGGCGTTCGTGCAATACGAACAATTGAACGGGCACGCCAGGCTCGATGTATACATTGCCCAGCGTCTGCCGCACACCCGTTCGTAGGCGTCAAAATCGGCGAGGTGATACGCCTTCGGCGGCATGTTGACCAGGGGTTGCAGAGGCCGTTCAGGATTCATCACAAGCACACCGTCTCGCTTGAAACCCACACCGGCAATCCCGTCCAGTTTTTCACCAGCTTCCAGCAGTTGAACCACGTCCAACATTGCACGTTCGCCCTGTCCTTGAACGACGACGTCGACAAAATTAGCCTCGAGGGTCTGCCGTGGCAAAAGCGAGGGATGCCATCCTCCAAGAACGACCGGAAAATCCGGATTCCACGCCTTGATGGCGCGAGCTATCTCAACTGTTTCCCTGATCATCGGACCGGTGACCAGAGAAACTCCAAGGCAGATCGCGTCGCGAACTTCGTCAAGCACACGTTGCTTGTAGTTCGGTGTGATCGTCGAGTCGATCAATTTGACTTCATATCCGGCGCGAAGAAGCGGCGTGGCGATAGCGAGAAGGCCAAGCGGAGCCGTGGCTTCACTGCTCGCGAACGCAGGAAAAAACAAAACGACCTTCCGGGAGGGTTTCACGGCGCAAAGAATACCAATCGCTCCTCTGGTGTCATGTCACGATCCAATCGGGCTGGTGCAAAAAAAGTGTTAACGCTGCTCGGATATGAAGAGGGCGGGAAACACGGCAAATGCAATGATGATGAGCCCCAGGGAATGACCGTACGTATATTCAAACAGTCCGGCGAATAGAAAGCCGGTCAGGGCAAGGACCGCAGTATCGGTCAGAAATCTGCCGTCCGGGCTAGTGGCGTTGCGTCTGGCCTTCAGGAGGTCACGAAATGCAAACACGACGAAGATCAGCGCAGTGAGCGTTACAAGGAGTCCGAACTGCGCCGCTACCTGGACAGGATTGTTGTGGAGATGCCCGTGATATGCCGGAACCGGATCGCCAGGGAGGAGATAAGACTCGTACAACTGCTCGACTCGACCGGGCCCAACGCCTGTAAGCGGGTTGTCGCGTAACATTCTCCAGCCAACTTGCAGCATTTGCACGCGTTCAGCGTTTGAATAGAAAGTCGGATCGAGGAACGTTCCGATGCGCGAGCGGACAGCGCCTGGCGCAAGGACGTAGACCACGAGAGGTACGATGGGTAGCGCCAGGATCCACTTTGAACGGTTCCAGACGAGCGCGACTGCCAGCAAAAGCAGACAGGTGAGCCAC
>DASTBJ010000073.1:0-6040 GCA_035712125.1 Terriglobia bacterium | reverse complement strand
GGTCTCCGAGCCGCTTGCCCTTCAAAGAGCCGATATACCGCGAATCTGACGAGCCGACAACCAAACTCGGAAACGATCCATGAGTGTGGGGGTTTAGTCCTGGCGATATGCTCGGTCACGCAATCTCTCACGCATTCGATCTCTACTTTCGGTGGACATTTGTCGCGACGGCATGCAGGGCAAGCGTAAACGTAAAGGTCATCGCCCCGCCGATGACGAGCAATAGTCCCACGACCGCCAGGTGACTCTGAGGACCTACACTATTCAAACGCAGATTAGACAAGACGTATTCCGTCACCAGCGGAGCCGTAAGCACTGCGCCGCTGACGATCGCAAGCACACTGAAGACAACTGACCGCGTATACGAAAATCTCTGCAACCAGCGGCGCGTACGCTCCCCGCCGTAATCGAAAATGATTCGGGCGAGAGCCCCGACGTAGACACCGTGCAAACCGAGCACGGACAGCGTCAGACCGAGCAGCATCCAGTACAGGGAGAATGTAACTCGACCGATTCGTACCGGCCCAAGACTCATCGGCAGCGTCAGAAGAAGGCCGAGGATCAATAGAAGCAATCCCGGGCGAAAGAGAAAGAAATCGGCGCCGTATACGAACATTGCCTTCATGTTGATCCAGGCTGCATGCCATGGAGAGAACCAGCCGGCGCGCTTGTGGTGGCTTGTGCGGCCTTCCTGATCCTTCAGGAAACGCACGGGCACTTCGGTCGTGCGCAGGTTCATCCGAACAGATTTAAGTACCATTTCTGAGGCATATTCCCAGGATTGCGATTGAAGGTCCATCCGCTGGAGCGCTCCTGTTGTGATCCCCCGCATCCCGCAGTGAATATCCGAGAACCGGCTCGAATAGAGGAAATTGAGGAGCCACGTTGTGACAGGGGTGCCGAGATACTGGTGAAGCGGGGGCATCGAGCCCGGTTCGATGTATCCTCGAAACCGTGATCCCATCACATACTCGTATCCGTTTCGAAAGCTCTCCATGAACTGATCGACATTGCGAAAGTCATAGGTGCAATCTGCGTCACCCATGAGAATGTATCGGCCACGGATGTAGGGAAGTGCATCGATGTAGGCACGCCCAAGACCACGCTTTGGACTCTTGAGCACGCGCGCGCCTCTGGATAACGCAATCTCCGGAGTTTCGTCGGAAGAGCTATCGATGATCAGAATCTCTCCGCGAACGTTAGCCCGGCGAAGTCCTTCCATGCACCAATCCAGGAACAGACCGATCGTCACTCTCTCATTCAACGCAGGGATGACGATCGATAGTTCAGGATCGGCGACATCGCCTTCTGGGATTCGAAGTGACAATTCGGGGTCGTGCCTGTGCTGCTCTGCGACGAGGTCCTTGATTGTCAATGGTCGGGCGTTCATGCTCCCTACAATTTGTACCCGGATCTCGCCGCGTCGTTATAAAACATCTGCACGGTCTCAAGCGAGTACTCCCTTAGATCCTTCCCCACCGTCTGCAGCCTGGACAGAACGCTCTCGGTGGCGGTGATGATATGACACCCCACGTCATCCGCCTGAAAGACGTTCAACAATTCCCGCGGGCTTGCCCAGAGCAACTCAATACTCGGATGCGGCGAAAGAATCTTCATGGCCGTGGTCATGACGGGAACGGGATCACGTCCGGTGTCGGCAATGCGACCCGCAAATACGGAAACTACTGAAGGAGCCCCACCGCCAAGAGCTTCTGCCGCAGAACGGACCTGATCGAGATTTAGAACGGCAGTGACATTGACCTTTACCCCCGAATGCGACAAACGAGATGCGAGTCCCATCGCTGTGTCGCCACGAGTCGTCGTTATCGGGATCTTGACGTAGACATTTTCAGCCCAGCTCGCAATCTTGCGGGCCTGCCGCTCCATCTCGGGGAAATCGTCGGCGAACACTTCGAACGAAATCGGAAGATCGCGAACGATCCCGAGGATATCCCTGGCAAAAGCCTCGTAGTCGACTACCCCGGCCGAGCGCATTAACGTCGGATTCGTCGTAAATCCCCTGATAATGGGATTAGCCTTCGCACGCAGAATCTGAGCCTTGTCGGCGCCATCGGCAAAAATCTTGATTTTCAAGTCGGAGACACGTTTCACGCGAACTCCATTGCATGCCGGAGAATCCAGTCAACCGCCTCCGCCAGGGATTTCACCTGAGCGTCAGGATGTGTAGTTGGCTTTTTCTCCGCGTACCCGTAATCAATAAGGACAGTTTTGCATCCCGCGCCCGCTCCCGCATCGATGTCCCGCCACCGGTCTCCGGTCAGATAACTGCGGCTCAGATCGATGCCGTACTGCTCGGCAGCACGCCTTATCAATCCGGATGCTGGTTTGCGGCAATCGCAGCGGTCTGCATCGTCATGGAAGCAGGTGAAAACATCGTCTATCGGGAGTTCCATTCGGAGACGGCTGTTCATGAGTTCTACGTTCTCACGCGTTTGCCTTCCACGAGCGACGTCGGGTTGGTTGGTTACGACAACCAGAAGGAAATTTTGGGCTTTGAGACGCGCCAGCGATTCTGCTGTGTCTGGAAGTATATGGAAGTCTGCCGGACCCGCAGGCGGATACGGCTTGCCATTTCGCACGACCACGTTGCTGAGTACACCATCGCGATCCAGGAACACGGCACGACGCGAGAACTTTTCGACGGATTCCCATTTTGTAGCGGAAGTCTGAAGAATCGGGTGGGAAACCAGCAAATGCCAAACAATCGCCTGGAATGCTTCGGTGTGAGGCGTCACACGTTCAGGATGAACCGTGGGGATAATCACGCAGACATCCGCAACGCGTGCGGTGTATCCTCCGTCGCGTCCCACAATACCCAGAATACTGGCCCCTGCCGTTCTGGCGTAGTCGAGCGCCATCACAATATTGGGACTGATATTCTTCTCCACATTACCTCCGCCAACGGACAAGACCAGCACAGCATCGCGCGCCTGCAATCTGCTGACCTTCAGCCATGCAGAAAAGACCGTCGACCAGCCTTCGTCGTTGGTTCGAGCGGTCAGTTCCGGCACATTGTCGGTAGGCGCATAGGCCTCGAAACCAGCCAGTTTGCGGAAATCGTTCACGGCATGAGATGCATTTCCTGCACTGCCGCCAACACCGAGAATAAACAGGCGGCCACCCCGATCGCGGACACGAGCCAACAACGCGGCCGCACTCTCGATCGTTTCAGCACTCAGTCCACTGACGACCTGCTGAACTTCACGGAGGAATATTCCTGAAAATGGTTCTGATTTTGGGGGTTGTTTTTGCATTCGTCCGATTCAACCGATGCGTGCAACTGAAGCTGACCTGGGATTTTAGCGCAGATCGGACGGGTTTCGGCTCTGCCGCTGCAGAAATTCCTCGGTCTCGCGAAATCCTTCAGGCGACCCGATTTCGTAAAATCGCTCCTCGACCTCGTAAGACGCAAGTTTTCGCTCTGCTATCAAACCCTTGTAAACCGTTTCGAGATCGCAGGCACCCGGCGGGAGACTTGAGAAAACGGACGGTAGGAACGCGCCAAGACCATAGTCGATGTAATTCATGGCGATTGTTCGGTGAAGCTTGTCATAGGCCAGAATACGTCCTCCGTCATACTCGACATTGCTGACGTCGTATCGTCCTTCGTTTCGATAGACAGTCATCAGCGCGGGAAGGCCACTTCGACGGAAAGCAGCTTCAATAGCCCCATAATCACAAGGCAGATAAGAATCACCGTGAAGCATAAAAAAGGGCCCAGGCAATAACGGCAATGCCTGCCGAATGGCGCCCGCCGTGCCCAGCAGAGTCGGGCCGTCGTGGCAATATTCAATTTGCAGGCCGGGAACGGAACCGTTTCCGAACCGGTTCTCGATAGCCTCGCCCAGATAACCTACGAGCAAAACAACACGGCGAATGCCGTGTCGCTTCAGAAGTTGAAGCTGGTGCCACAGGAAGGGCTGCCCTGCAATTTCAAGCAGCGCTTTTGGCGTATGCGCCGTCACCGGGCGCATACGCGTTGCAAGGCCGCCGGCAAGAATGACTGCCGGCATTCGGTCCGCGTCATCATTCATCTGCATAACCCGATCACGAAACGACGCGTGCTCCTTCGAAGTCGAAGCGAAACCTCACTTCTCTCAAGCCCTTTTCTCTCATTGCATGGCGGAGACGGGTCTTGTCTCCCGCGTAAAACATCAGGAATCCACCTCCGCCGGCGCCGACAAGTTTTCCGCCAAGAGCACCGTTGGCCATCGCGATGTCATACCACCGGTCGATTTCGCCATTGCTCATCTCACGGCTGCGTCGCTTCTTGTGCTGCCAGTGGACGTCCATCAACCTTCCAAATTCGGCCACGTCTCCACTTTCGAGGGCACGCTTGCTCGAGAAAGCCAGTTCCTTCATGAAATGAAGGTTTTGAGTGATCTCTTCGTCGGAAACCCGGCTTTTATCGTCCTGTTCCTTGAGGATTGAGGATGCCGAACGGGAGTAACCCGTAAAGAACAGCAACAGGTTGTCTTCCAGGTTGAACAGGGTCTCTTCAGAAATCTCCAGAGGTTTAACCGATACCGAACCATCCTTGAGGAATTCGAAACACGTAATTCCTCCGAAGGCGGCGATGTACTGATCCTGCTTTCCAATCGGCTCCTTCAGAACGCCGATCTCGATATGACAAGCCTGCTCGGCCAGTTGATGAGTGGTAACCAGGCTCTTCTTAAAGGTGTGAAGGGCCTTCAAGAGCGACGTCGTAAAACTTCCAGAGGACCCCAGCCCCGTTCCCGCCGGTATGTCCGCATTGCTCGTTATTTCGAGATTACGCGCCGTGATCCCGGCGGCCCGAAGAGATTCCCGAATGATAGGATGGCGGATTTCGTCGATCGAAGAGACTTCTTCCAGTTGCGAATACTTCAACAAAAACCCGTCGACGAAACGCTGATGAATGTTGATATAAACGTATTTGTCGATCGCACCCGCAATCAGGAAACCTCCGTGTTGAGTGTAATACGACGGGAGATCGGTGCCTCCCCCTCCCAATGAAACTCTCAACGGCGAGCGGGTTATGATCATGCTGCGCCGACATTCTAATCTGTGACTACGGCGGTCTGCGACAGCAATGTATATCGCAGCTTGTGCTGCCCGTGAAAAGACGTCACTTCTGCGGACGCAGCACTTGATCCGCAATCACACCTATCAGAATCACGGTTCCCATTACAGCCAGGTCCAGTGAGCTTGGAATATCGAGCAAATTGACCAGATTCCGTAGTACTTGCAAGAGAGCAGTGCCCGCCACAATCCCGAGTATGGACCCCTCGCCTCCCCGAAGACTGCATCCTCCGAGCACAGCGGCTGCGATGGCATAGAGTTCGTAGAAATTCCCATGAGAGGAAGGCGAAACAGAATTCGTATAGAAAGCGAGAAGTACCGCCGAAACCGCTGCCAGAAGACCGGATATCACGTAGGCGCTTGTGATCATGCTGCGCGAATTGATGCCGGAATAACGGGCAGCCTCCTCGTTTCGTCCAACGGCATAAAGGTAACGACCGTAGACAGATCGATGCAGCAGGACCCACATCACAAATGCAACCACGACCAGCAGAACAAATGGCATTGGAATCTGCGCAACGCTGCCCGTGGTGAACTCCTGCAGCCATTCAAAGCCAGTACTCGTACCGAAGCCCTGCACGACATCCGCCGCAATGTAGCGCGCCAGGCCCCGATAAAGCAGCAGCCCGCAAAGGGTGACGAGAAACGGTTGCAGTCCCAGACGGGTGACGAGGATTCCGTGACTGCCGCCGAGAATCGCTCCGAACGCGAGCACGGCGGCCACAGCGAGTGCCGGAGGCCACTGCCACTGGGTAAGCATCAGTGAAAGCAGGACTCCCAGCAAAGCGAACATCGAGCCGACGGAAAGATCGATGCCGCCGGTCACAATCACAATCCCGACACCGATGCTGAAGATTCCATAGATTCCAATCAGCCGGCTCGTATTCTGGATATTCGCTGAACTTAGAAATTGCGGATTGAGAACAGCGACCAGAGCGCAGAGCGTCGCAAGCAGGAT
>DASTBJ010000072.1:0-2566 GCA_035712125.1 Terriglobia bacterium | reverse complement strand
AGTGATACGGATTGCCGCAATGGTGCGATTGACGATCGCGGATCTAGGTGCAATCTTGAGCGCTGCCTCCAGTTCCCGCTCGGCCTCATCGCGTCTCCCCGCGGCCCAGAGAAAATTTGCCAGCGCCGAGTGTGCCGACTCGGAGTTTGGTGCAACGTCGATCGCGCGTCGCAGGGCCGCTTCCGCCGCGTCCATGTCACCCCTTGCAGCTTGAAGGACCCCGAGATTTGCGTAGCTGAGCGTGAGTTGCGGGTTCTCGTCGATGGCCTGCTCTACCTGTTCGACGGCCGCATCCAAGTCTTTCAACCCGGCGAGCGCATTGCCAAGCAGGATCAGCGCTCGCGGATTTTTCGTGTCCTTAGCGAGCACAGTCGTCGCCCGAGTCCGCGCATCTTGAAACTGGTCTGCGAGAAGCAACAGCAACCCGGCTTTCAACTGAGCCTCGGAATCGTCCGGCAGGAGGTCTGCCGCGCGGACCGATTCGGCCAGCGCATTTCTCCCGTCTCCGGCGCCCAGGTACGCCTCTGCAAGCTTCAAACGGGCTTCCCCGAAGGTTGCATCCGCTCGAATCGCATTCCGGTAGCTGAGGACGGCCTCCGTGTATTTCTTGTCCGCCATGTAGCGATTGCCTTCGGCCAGGTAGCGTTGCCGGGCGACCTTCGGGTCTTCCGAACACGCCGCCGCCATGGCGACAAGAACGAGCACGGATACGATGAGCGACTTGCGTGGCATCTGACCTCCCGGCGCGTAGTGGGAACGCAAAACACACAGCAAGGGCCTCTCCATGGGGTTGACACGGGAATTGGTAGCCAAGTCGTTATTAAACAATGGGTTAAATCGTAGCGGGCACGAAAGGAGTCAGCCGGAAGTCTGCCCATGAGAAGAAGAAAACCCTTCAACACGTGGGGTCTCGACCTTTGAGAAAAACCGTGCAGACCGGAACTGCACGCGCTATCATGGCCCCCCCTCGTCACTGACAGAACTGTGAGGCGGCCGCCAGCCCGGTAACGCTGGCCCGTCATCGAGCGCACTACCGACCTCTCAGTGGAGGTTTGCGCCGGTTCTGTGTTGCCAGGAAATTCGCGTATCCCATTAGATTAGAAGTACTTCCAGTTCGATCCGATTCTTGTCAGGTTTTTCGCGGCGATAGTCTGTCTCAGCGGCATGAGCTTTGGAGTTCGGTCCGCGTCCCCCACGGTTTCCAGGCAAATCACGGGTCCCAGGAGCGACGAGTACGCCTTCCCCCGGCGCACAGGAGCGTTGCTCGGCGAGGGGAGAGTTATGCTCAGACTACTCGAGAGAAATATTGCGACGGTGGATCGTCGACTCGTACTTGTGGCTCCTCCCAACGCCGTGGTGCCTGACTCGTTTACTCGCCTCACGATCGATCCAGAACGACACCGGCAGCTGGTCGCTGAAATGCAGCGGGTACGGGGTGGCATCTACCTCGATGGCGGCTACGTCACGCCGGGCCAGTTGTCCGCGGACGGGCTGCACCAGACGCCTGAAGACGAAGGAAGCTGGCATCTGCTGATGACCGACGATGGCGGCAGGGTGAGCTCCTGCGCCTGGTACCTCGAACACGAGAACACGACGTCGCTCCAGCACCTGCGCGTGCGTAACTGTCCGCTCGCGCGCAGCGGCGAATGGCATGACAGGCTGTTCGGAGCGGTGGCATCAGAGGTTGCGCGAGCCCGCCGCGCAGGCCTACGCTACGCAGAAGTAGGTGGCTGGGCGGTCTCGAGACATCGTCGGTGCACGTCGGAAGGATTGGTGCTCGCGCTGGCCGCGTACGGACTGTGCCGCATGCTTGGCGGCGCCCTGGGAATCACAACGGCAAATGTGACACATGCGTCATCATCGATTCTGCGGCGCCTTGGAGGTTCGTACCTGGAATTCCAGGGCACGTCGATCCCAGCGTATTTCGACCCGCACTACAACACGACGATCGAGCTGCTGCGCTTCGACTCCCGGCGACCAAGTGCAAAATACGCCGGGTTGATCGAACTACTTCGTGGAAAATTGGCACAGGTGCCTGTTTTTTCGATGCCGCAGACCCACCGGCGGCCTTCTCCGGTTGCGGCGTGAGGACCACCTCCCTCGCCGACTGATTGGGAGGTCACGGGGCCTTTCAGGCCGGTTCACCTTCGCGGATTCGTATTCCGATTCGACGGAGCGTCGTTACACTCTACGCGTGAGTGTCGAATCGGGGAACGGACGGAAACGCGAATCGGCTGGCCCGAACACAGTAAGGTGAACGTCAACCCGGCGTTCGACTACACCACGGCTTTCAGCCGCAATATTGGCTGGCTTACGGAAGCCGAGCAGCAGAAGCTGCGCCACAAGCGCGTTGCCATCGCCGGTGTAGGCGGGGTTGGCGGTTTTCACTTGACCACGCTGGCGCGCCTTGGGGTAGGCCGGTTCAGCATCGCGGATCCCGATCGTTTCGAGCTGCCGAATTTCAACCGCCAGGCAGGCGCTCTGATGTCGACACTCAACCAGCCAAAGGTCGACGTCCTGGCTCGAATGGCCGCGGACATCAATCCCGAATGCGAGGTCCGGGTCA
>DASTBJ010000071.1:0-11783 GCA_035712125.1 Terriglobia bacterium | reverse complement strand
GAGCTCGAGCTGTCGAAGTCGTCGGTCAACTGCATGCCGCGCGGCGTTCCGGCGATCTGGCTCCAGAACCCGTACACGACCCTCATCGTTCACAAACCAGGATTGATGGCGCAACTCTACGAAGTCCTGAACAACTGGCGTGTGATCCACCTGGACGGACGTCCGCTACCGAAATATCCCGAACCTTTATTTCATGGCAACAGCACAACGCGCTGGGAAGGCGACACACTGGTTGTTGAGTCCGTGGGTTTCGACGAACGCACCTACATTCAGCCTAACGGCTGGTTCCATAGCGAAGACCTAAAAGTGACCGAACGCTATACCCGCCCGTCGATGAACTATCTCATCGTTGAAATCACCGTCGATGACCCGAAGGTGCTTCAAAAGCCGTGGAAATCGGCGCCACGCCGCTGGACTCTCGGAAACGGTGAAGTCTATGAATTCTACTGCACCAATAATAAGGACCTTGAAGAGCTGAAGAAGCTCCGCGAGCAGGAACTCAACGAAGGAAAGTAAGAAATCAGACTCGAGACGACAGCAACGGCGAATCATGCGGCGACGCGCTCGCCTTCAGCGGTCAGGCGGCGGTTCCGTTTGGCGAGGAAAGCGGCCAGCGCGAGCCATGCCGCGACTGCCAGAATGTTCACGAACGTGAACGCCTGCACGGATACTTGAAGCCAGGTAATGAACACCAGGACCGCCACGCTGGACAGCAGGTCGCCTGCGCGCCAGAAGAACGTCTCCACCGCCTGCAGTGCCTTGTACTTTGCGTCGCGGCTCGTCGGCAGAAAGAGCGCCCGCCTCACCGTGTTCTGGAGCGAATAGTCCGCGCGTTTTCCGTAATCTTCGCGATGCGGATCATCGAAAGCACGGGGGCAAGGGCAAACAGGCTGTAGCTGCCCAGCGCGATGAGCGGCAGCACGAACAGGCCGCCCCCACGCCAAGGTATTTGAAGATCCGCGCAACGAGAAAGAACTGAATTCCCATCGCCAGCAGGTTCTGCCAGAGATCAACCCCAGCCATAGTGGCCAGAATGATGTCTGCCTCGATTCCCGCTCCTGTTGCCAGGCTTTAGGCAGTGCTTGCCGACGAAGCCGGTTGTAGTTCCCTTCGATCTCTTCGGGCGCCAGGATTCTCGACCTTTACACGCCGAGTTTCAAGACTTCATGTCGAGTCAACAGACGATTCAACGCCTCACGGCTGACGGCTGCTGATGCTAGACTCTGCCGACGCATCCAACGGTGCTGGGATTTGCTGCGAGGTCCACCTCTCCCTCCCCTGCCATCCGTCGGAGTCCAGCACTGGTCTGTTAAACTTGCGGCGTGATTCCTTTGGATACCTCGGAGCAAGCGGCGAAAATTCAAATCGAGATTATTCGGCGTAAGACCGGCGCCGAACGGCTGCGGATCGCGTTGGATCTCAGCAATCTCACGCGGCGACTTGCATTTGCCCGCATCAGAGCCAAGCATCCCGATTACAGCGAGCGTGAAGTTGTTCGCGAGTTTTGCGGTACTCCCTCCAGTCCATGAATGAGATCGATCTTTTCGTTCGTTTGACGGCGGCTCTGGCAAAATCTGCTATTCCCTACATGCTTACAGGTTCATTTGCCAGCTCATTTCACGGAGTCCCACGAGCCTCAAATGATGTCGACATCGTGATCGCGCCAACGGAGGAGCAACTGTCGGAACTGAAGGATATTCTTTCGGACGGAGAATATTACTTTGATCTGGACGACGCGCTGGACGCGTTGCGACGTCGACGTCAGTTCAACGTGATCGATCTGGAGACTGGATGGAAGATCGATTTCATTATTCGCAAATCTCGGCCTTTCAGCCTGACAGAATTCGAACGCCGATCCCAAGTGCACTTCGAAGGACTGCAGCTCTATATTGCCCAACCGGAAGACATCATCGTGGCGAAGCTTGAATGGGCAAAACGCGCCTCTTCGGAACGGCAGATAGAGGATGTTGTGGGTATCCTGAGGGTGCAATCGAAAGACCTGGATTATTCTTATATCGAAAAATGGGTCCAGGAGCTCGATCTTCAGGAACAGTGGGACCAGGCGCGCATCGACTCATAGAACTTCAACCTGCTCCGTGTCTCCGCTTACTTCCACCGATTCGTAGCCGTGGCCTCATGAGGAATCGGACCAATGAGCGTAGTTCCAGCGATGCCGGGATCGGTTTGCTGGCCCCGCGCGGCAACCTCGGGTGGCAGGTTGTCCTGATAGAAAACTGCGCGCATCTCGTTATTCGAGACACGGACCGCGACGTGTTTATCGAAGGGAATGGAATAGTCGCCCCAATCTTCGTGGAGGATGTTGAAGCGCATGACTTCCCCTTCGATGACGAAATCGTCGAGCGCGGCCATTGTATAGGGGTTATCACAGCGGCCGCAGACCATGCCTCGGAGCTTGTTCCCCACCTTCTTGATGATGAAATACTGCTTGTTGATGCCGACACCGAATCCGATCCAGGACCCCGCGACCAGTTCGGGCGTCAGCTTCAACCACGGGCCGGGCGGGACATAGGCACCTCTTCCGCCACCGCCGCCCGCTGCAGGCCCGGGCGTAGCCACACCGCCTCTTGGTGCCGCGTTGTTTGCAGCACCCGGCGCCGCCGGAATCGCCGGTGGAGCTGCGCCACCTCTCGGTGCTCCTCTTCCAATGATGGGCACCTCGCGCGGGGGCAGCATGACGATGGGAATCGGAAGTGGGTCGGGCCCGCGCTCGTCCTTGACCATCACCCATTTGAAATTTCCGCCCTGGCGCCCGCCGAGTTTGCCCGTGACGATCAGGTTGGGCTTCTCAAAGATGGCAGTGCCCGTGTCGGTATGGGTGGTCTTGCCGTTGTTATCGACATGGGTGACCGTGAAGGTGATACCCGACGGGCCGAACTTACCATCGACGAACGCGAGCGTCGTGGCGTCGTTGCACCAGGTGCAGTAGACGCCTCGTACGGCGCCACCGCGAATTGAGAACTGATAAATGCGGGGCGTCCCATTGGTTTCCGTTTTCCAGCCTCCCCGATAGTCGTCGGGATTTTGAGCAAAAGCGGCAGGAACGAGTGCGAGAACGACGCAGACGACCAAAGGCAGTTTCATGGTGGCGCAATTATACCCCGCCGAATTAGCCCCGCCAGATTCATCGCTTCGCTTGACAAAACCGGGTATAAGGTCAGTGAACGTATTTCCATTAAGGAGAGTCGATGAGAGTTCTTGGCGTGCGTACGTTGGTTGCTGTTGCTGCGGTTGCGTTGCCTTTGGGAATGGCGGCTCAGGAACCGCCGAGAGGTGGAACACCGCCAGCACCTTGTGTACAGGCGGGCAATACGCAGTTCGTGTGTGATCAAGTCTCTCCCGAAGATCTGGTCGTCGTACCCGGTGGTGAGTGGGTTGTTTCGACGGCATTTGCACGTCCGGGCGGGGTTCGCCTGATCAGCGTGCGCGACAAGAGCACAACCACGGCCTATCCGTCGGCTGCGGCGAAGGATCAACTCGACAAGCAGACCTACGGCACGTGTCCTGGTGCGCCGAGCGAAGAGATGAAGGCGAACATGCAAACGCATGGGGCCGCGATCCGCGAGGGAAGGAACAACCAGCACACGCTCTATGTCGTTCATCACGGAACACGGGAGTCCATCGAAGTGTTTCAGATGAACGCCAACCTTCGCCCGCCGGCACTCACGTGGATCGGTTGCGTGGTCGCACCGGATCCGATTGGGCTGAACGAGGTCCTTCCTCTGGCCGACGGCGGTTTTATCTCCACCGACTTTATGGCCCGGGGCATCGACGCCGGAGCACGCGGCCGCGCGATGGCCGGCGAAAACAATGGCGCGCTCTACGAATGGCACACCGGGAAGGGTTGGGCGAAAATTCCGGGCAGCGAAGCTTCCGCGCCGAACGGCCTGGAGATTTCCAAAGACGGCAAGACGCTCTATGTCGCCACGTGGGGAGACCAGGGCTTCTTCCGGCTGTCGCTCGGACAAAACCCGCCCAGGCGCGATAATGTTAAGCTTGGATTTCGCGCAGACAACGTGCGGTGGTCGCCGGACGGACAACTGTTCGTCACTGGCCAGGCTTTGGAACAACCGGCATCAACCCGCATCGTGAAGGTTCATCCCGACACGCTCAAGGTCACCGAAGTGTTGAATCGTCCCAATACACCCGAATTCAGCAATGGGACCGTCACGGTCCAGGTCGGTAAGGAGCTCTGGGTCGGAACGTTCCGCGGGGACCGTCTCCTCGTGGTGCCTGCGCCATAAAACGGGATAACGGACAGAGCTGAATCTAAATCGCTACTTGCGCACAATCATTTCCATAGCCTTGCCCTTCGCGAGTTCGTCGACAAGCTTGTCCAGGTAGCGGATTTTCCGCATGGTCTCGTCCTCGACTTCTTCCACTCGAACGCCGCAGACCACTGATTACCCACGTAGGAGATTCCGTCGCAACTCATGGCTGTTCGACATATTGATTTGTCTAGCTCACATAGACAATAATGTCTAGCGCTGCTAGACATTCGGAGGTTTGCCCATGCCATTGCCCCAGGAATTACTCGAGAAAGCCCGTACCGCCGGCGCCGACCTCGCCGAGGCCGAGCGGCAGTTATTGACTATCCGTGGCGAGTATCACACTGCGATTCGCCGATTGCACCTCGCCGGCGCGTCGCTGCGGGAAATTGCCGAGATGCTGTCGCTGAGCCACCAGCGCGTGCAGCAGATCGTCAATGTGTCTGGTGGAAGCTGGTGGCGTCATGCCTGGCGGACGCGACGAGCGATGGACGGCGCTATCTGCACGTGGTGCCATCGCCCGCCAAGCGAAGTGAGCAAACTCGTGGCCGGTCCTAATATCTATATCTGCGATGGCTGCGTCACGGCCGCGAGTCGCGTCGAACGGGGCACCGCGAAAACGGGAGCGCTCAAGCTGGCGAAATCCGGACTGCTTCAGCGATGCACCTTCTGCCAAAAGCGAGCCACTGAGACTCGCATTGTAGTAACAGGGCCGGAAGCGCACGTTTGCAGCGAATGTTTGCGCATGTGCCGAGAAATCATGGGGCTGACGACTTTGTGAGGGCGGTCGCAAACAGTTAAAAACGAAGAATTGCGATTCTTTGATTTTTTCGACCTCAGTCTAGAATGTCTGCGGCTCACAGGAATCGCGAACTGCAAGACTGGCGAACGCCTCAGGAATACCCGCCGATAGACCTCGCGACTCCGTAACAAGGGACGCAAGGGGGATCCTTCCATGACACCGCAACCGTCACTCACAGGACGCGCACTGATTGCAGTGGGCCTCATGATTGGCTTTTACGTGCTTGCTCTGGGTATCGGACTTGGGCTTCTCTGGATTCCCTATGCCGAGTGGGCCTACGCTGACCGTATCCATCTGAAGCTCGCATTCGGATCCATCGTCGCAGGCGCGATGGTTTTGTGGTCGATACTTCCACGGAGAGACAAGTTCGTCGCGCCTGGACCGCGCCTGACGCCTGCCGAACATCCGCGTCTGTTCAACGAACTGCAGTCGATAGCCTCCGCAACCGGACAATCCATGCCGGGCGATGTTTATCTGGTGAGCGATGTCAATGCGTGGGTCAGCCAGCGTGGCGGCGTCATGGGTTTTGGCAGTCATCGGGTCATGGGCCTCGGACTACCGCTGTTGAGCGTCTTGAAGATCTCGGAGATGCGCGCGGTTTTGGCGCACGAGTTCGGTCACTACCACGGTGGCGACACCAGGCTTGGCCCCTGGATTTACAAGACACGTGCAGCAATAGGCCGCACGGTGTCTAATCTCGGAGACGATTCGTGGGTACAGAAGCCGTTCCTCTGGTATGGCACGCTGTTCCTTCGGATAACGCACGCCATATCACGACAGCAGGAGTTGACCGCGGATGCTCTGGCAGCCCGCATTGCGGGAGCCACGGCAATGATCTCCGGACTTAAAGCCGTTCATGCGGCGGCAGTGGGGTACAACTCGTACTGGGGAGCCGAGGTCGTGCCGTTGTTGCAGGCGGGTTACCACCCTCCAATGGGGGACGGATTCGCCCGATTTCTTTCAGCCCAGCCGGTCGCCGCATCCCTGACGAAATCTGTGGACGAAGAACTTGCAGCAGGCCAGGCGGATCCGTACGACACTCATCCGCCGTTGCGTGAACGCGTCGCTGCCCTGGCGCATCTTCCCACCACCGTCATGCCGGAAAACGAACCTACAGCGCTCTCCTTGCTTGAACGCACACTGACTCTCGAGCGCGACCTGCTCGTCCAGATGGCCGGCGCGACGGTTGCCAATGATCTAAAAAACCTCGACTGGTCCGCTGCAGGGGCGAAGGTGTACTTGCCGCAGTGGGTTCGAATAACAGAGAGTAACGCCGCCGTTTTTTCCGGTCTCACTGCGGCACACTTGCCGCGAGTATTTGAAAAGCCAGGATCGTTCCGCCAGCACTTCCAGAAGCAAACCGAGCGATCGCTGTCGGATGAGCAACTGCTCCGAACTCTTGCCGGCGCAGCAGGATGTGCGCTGGCTGCAACTCTGGCGCAGCAGGGATTTACCCTGAGTTGTGAACTCGGAATGCCCGTCTCCTTTCGGCGCGACAATCTCAAACTCGAGCCGTTCACAATCGCGAGTAATCTGCAGAGCGGAGCTCTGACACCTCAAGAGTGGCAGAAGCAATGTCTGGAAGCTGGGATCGCTGACGTCGACCTTTCTGCAAAGAGTGCGTGACCTGGAAATCTATTCCCACCCAGGGGCGATCGTCCCGCTGGTGCCCGTTCAGATGTAGGCGCGCTCGAGCTTCCGGATCGTTCGATAGCGCTCGAACGCGCGGTGTTCATCTTCAAGACCGACAAGAGATTTCAGCGAACTGCCGCGGAAAGTGTGGGTCAGCATTCTCGGCCAATGCGTCAGCATGAATCGCGGATTGTGCACCAGTGCTTTCGGAATATGCCGAAGTTTGATCCAGCGCTCGGCCTTCCATCTCATGAATTCCACTTCGTCCGCCGACAGATGTTCGGTGCGCACGACCGCCGTCGTACCGTCGTATTCCTCGACCTTCTTGTTGATAATGAGTTCCCGTTCACGGAAGTCCTTAGTCATCGGAGTCCGAGGATAGGGCGTGGGGTGTTGGATGTACGGCCAGTCGACGTAGTGCCGTGCAAATTCGAGATTGGCCTGAATCGATTCCCGCGTGTCGTCAGGATTCCCGACAATCAGCCCGCCTACGACAAACATTCGGTTCCGATGGAGATAATCAATCGCCTTCATCGTGGCGTTGCTCTTCTGACCGTCCTCACGCTGGGTGTTTTTCGAGGTAGCTCGGAGGAAAGCGAGGTCATCTTCGAGAATGTTCTCAATACCCAGAAACACATAACGAAAGCCGGCCTTCCGCATCAGGGGTGCAAGCCGTTCACCGTGATTCGCGATCGCAGATGTCATGGCTTGCACAACATATTCCAAATTCAAGCGGGCATCGATGAGCGCCTGACATAAAGCTTCAAATCGCGGAACATTCAGAGTGATGTTGTCATCGACAAAGAAGATCGACCGGGCACCGTGTGCACGGGCATCACGGATATCGGCGAGTACGCGATCAAATGAGTACGTATGAAAATTGCGGCCACGCATTTCGATAATCGAACAGAAGCTGCAGTCGAACGTGCATCCCCGTGAAGTCTCGACAACATCCACCTGCTGGCCTAAGAGCGTGTAACCCGCAAGAACTCGTGCACCTCGGTTAGGCAGGTTGATAGTGCCATTTTCGAGGCCATTCACGGGACGTTCAGGATTGTGATGGAACTCCGCACCGCGCCGGTACGAGAGTCCCGTTATTCGTTCATACCCTGTTTCGTTTTCCATGGCCCGCAGGAGTTCGCGAAAGGTGATCTCTCCTTCCCCGCGGACAACGAACTCGACGTCCGGATTATCTATATAGGTTTCGGGTGCCAGGCTTGGATCGTAGCCCCCAACGACGATCCTCGCGGTCGGACGAAGTCTTCGAGCGAGAGTAATGATCTTCTTGGCGGTCTCACGCTGAAACGTCATGACGGATAAACCGATGACGTCCGGTCGAAAATCCTCCAGGAGACGCTCAACGGTTTGCCGTGCGTGTCGCTGAACAAGAATCAGATCTGCAACAGCTACGGTATGGTGTGAATCGACGTTCCCGGCGAGGGACGCAAGCGCGCCATTGGGCATGCGGACCACCAACGGCGGCATATGCTCAAACGAGTCCGGCATCGAAAGAAGGAGAATCTTCATTTTCGCCTCCGGGATTCGAGATTCTGTAAGGGACGGCGCGTAGCAGCATAATCGCGCGAAGGCTGGAAATCCAACCGAATGTCGCCGCAAAAACCGCGTCAACGCCTGTTCCTCGGCAAGGTCCTCGACTCGTGATCGGCGTGTGGATGGCGATGTTTCTAAACACGAACGTCCTGAAAGCGCATCGCACGGCTGCCGGTCGGATGGAACAGGGCGAACTAAAAATCGGGGCAAAACCGGCCACAAAACCATAATTATTGCTTTTGGGAACAGGCATCCATAGTATCGACAAAAAACGCGCAAGGTCCCAAAGGAGCGTCATGAAACAGTTCACGGTTTTGCTTGTTCTCTGTCTAGTCGCAGCGATGTCGCTTGCGCTCTTCGCCCAGGAAAATCAGACTCGAGGAGGCCAGGTTCCTCCCACTCCCGGCGCCGAAGGTGGGAGAGGAGGCGATGTCGCTCCGCCCGCAGGTGGACCGGCCGGGGCAAGAGGCGGCCAGCGGGCTGGGGGAGGCGGTGGGGGAGGCGGAGCAGCGAGAGGAGGGGGCGGCGGTCCCAAAAACGTCCAGGTCCTCATTGGAGCGGACCTTCCAAACACCATGCAGTCCTTCGTACAAGCCCTTGGCCTCCTGGAAAAAGGAACGTGCAGCCACTGCCATGTCGAGGATCGATCCTCTGACGAAAAGAAGCCGAAGCAGGTTGCCCGCAGAATGATCACAATGACGCGTGCCATCAACGCCACTTTTCCGGACGGAAAGCCGCATGTGACGTGCTACACCTGTCACCGCGGCAACACAAAACCGCCCATGGAGCCAGAACTTCCCGGGTTAGGACAATAAAGCAGCTCGGATTCTTTGGAAGCTGGAAGGAATCTCCCAGGGCTTCAAGAAGCCCTGGGAGTCGTGAAGACCCCGCCAAGCATCATCCCCTGTTGAGTTTCTACTATCAGCAGTAACGTTACATTGGCTTCTCGCAGTTCACCATCCACGGAATGCCGAACTGGTCGGTGAGCGCACCGAAGGCAATAGCCCAGAACGTTTCCTTCAAGGGGATCGTGATATTTCCCTTCTCAGCGAGCGCGTTGAACAACCTCTCGGCTTCTGCAGGATCCGGTGTATGAAGGGTAAGCGTAAAGCCTTGCCATTTCGGGTCGCCTGGAAAGTCGTCACCCGACAGCTCGAAATCACCCACCTGAAGTGTTGCGTGAAGTACCTTGTTCAACAACTCCGGCGGGGCTCCCTGGGCCATCGGCGAGCCTTCGAAATGCGTCAGGAACTTAATCCTGGCGCCCAGAGCCTTTTCATAGAACTTGAACGCGGCTTCACAATTGCCGCCAAAACTAATGTGTGTCGCGAGCTTCATTCGATGTCTCCCGTGCCTATTTGCTCCGTCAGAGAGTATCGTTGTTTCGATCGTCAAGAAAGGACGAGATCCATGAGGAAGATCTACGCAATTTGTCTGATCACGTTGGCGATGGTCGTGCTGGACATGGTGCTTCTCCATCGCGGATCCGTGACAGCTCAATCGAACCAGACGGTTCGTGTGGAGCGCGTTCTGTTCAACATCAATACTCGGAGTGTTGACGCTCCGGTAAACGGACGGGTTGTCGGCTTTCACTGCGTGGATACGCCCGGCGGCCCGCAGTGCTTCGTCGCGAGCGGGTTCGTTCAGCATTGAAATCGGAGGCAAGGCGTCCCACGCCCCTGCTTCGTTCAGTATTGAAATCGGAGGCAGGCGTCCCACGCCCCCTCAGTGAGGGGGGCAGCACGGGCGAAGCCCGTGCGGGGGGTTCCTAGCTGACCTTGCAAGAATGCGGGCTAGGAACCCCCGCTCGCGCGACCCTTTGGGTCGCGCTGCCCCCTGACCCAGGGGGGCAGCGACGCCTCAGTGAAATCAGGACAGCGGAATGAGCACCAGGAATTGCCGTCCGTCTGGCATGAGATCGAACTGCCGGCGGTATTCCGCCTGCACGAAACCCTTGATTGGAAGCGGGACAGGCTCCCCTCTGGCCGCCGGCTCCCTGAGATTCAGCTTGAGTTCAAACATCTGGCGCGCACGGTCGAAATAAAGAGACTGGCCGTCGGGCGACCAGAGCGGGTGCGAGCCTCCGCTTGTTGTAAGTTGATATCGCGTGCCGTTGGCAGGAATCGGCTGGAGCCACACTTCGTAGCGGCCTGTCTCGTTGGATGCATATGCCATCCACCGGCCATCGGGTGACACGCTACTACTATGCTGCGCCGAGCCCGGAAGGTCGATCACAGGGGTGGTCTTGCGCGTAGTCATATCGAAGAGCGAAATGCCGTAGTCGTTGTTTCCGGTCAGCGTCAGAAACCTCATCTGCGATCCGCCGGCCAGCCATCCTTCCGCACTTCTGGTATCGATCAGATGTTCGGGGGTCCCGGTACCGTCCGCGCGACGCCAGTACACAGCGTCCGGCCGCTCGCCCGAAACGAGGTACACGAGCCGTTCGCCGTCAGGAGACCACATCGGTGCCCAATTCATCGGTCCCGGTGTCGGCGCAAGCGGCCGCCGGCCGGCGAGGTTTGAGAGTTCCGCAACCCAGAGCCGCGGCCCGTCGGGCCCGTTGAGATCACGCGTCTCGAAAGCGACGCGTTTGCCGTCGGGCGATACGCGTGGTGCATAGACAGATGCCGGCAGCCGTCCAACAACTTTACTGGCGCCGTCGATATCGAGCAGCGTCAGCTCGAAACCGCCCGGTGCTTGCCCACTCGCGGCAAACGCAACGAGAACGACCACCGCGCAGGAGAATATTCGTATCTGCATTTTGACTCCTATCTACAAATCCGTCACGGATTGATGTGCGTCTCCGACAGCCGGCCTTCAAGCAGATCTTTGTTGTTCTCCATGCACCACCACTCCATCAGCTCATCGCCAGGCCTCATGCGCACGAACACACGGGTGTTCTTGAAAGGTTTTGCATAAATCTTCGGATCGTCGAAGGTGATTTCGTACTCCAGATGATCGACATCAATGAAGCGAATACGCTCGACAACGTGAAGGGCGTCGCTGGAGACGTGCTCCGCCGTATCGAGCCACGTCTTGCCGTTGAAGCCGATCGTATCGATCACCAGCGTATCTCCTTCGTAACGGCCCACGGAATTCCCCATCCAGGATGGCTCCAGGTTTTTCGGATGATCCCGTCCGTCCGTCGCAACAACGTGAAAGACGTTGTTCGATTCGAAGAGGATGGCAAACCGCTTCACAGTCTGAACGAACTCGACAGGGTATGACGTCTGCATCGCTCGCGTGTAACCCCAGGGCAGGCAGCGAGCCGCATAGTCGAATCGCGGCGCTTTGTTCAGCTTGTCGCCTTCCGGCGTGTAGGCAAGGGCGCCCGATCCCTTCTGCGAGCAACCCTTAATCGGCGCCCCGCTGCCGCACTCGTTTGAGTCCCGCGTGATGTCCACAACCCGTGGCCGGTCCCAGATCCCGCTGAAGTCAGGTTTGCCGTTGGGCAATCTCGGAATATCCGTCGCTTTGGAACCGGCCTGTGCGTGAAGCTGAGGCAATGCCAT
>DASTBJ010000070.1:0-4184 GCA_035712125.1 Terriglobia bacterium | reverse complement strand
GATCATTGCGGTGAACGGTTCTCAGGTGACCGTCCAGGTGAACAACAGCCAGGCGTTCAGCTACACGTTCGCTCCGAGAATCCTCAACGGTGAACCGGTCGGGCTTAACAAGGGCTTCATCGGTGTGGGTTCCGACAACTCGCGAGGTATCTTCGACAACCTCGTCATTCAGGTGTTGCCACCCCGCATTACCCTCGATACCACCGAGGACTTCGATGACGGCCTGGCTCAGGCCTTTGTCGGAGACCAGACCGGCGTCTGGACAACGACAGGAGGCCGCTACAGCAGCACCGCAGCAGCGGGAACGACCAACTTCGATACCGTCAATCTGGGCGCTTCGTTCCTGTCGACGTCGTACGCTGAAGTTCAGTCGATCATCTCAACGAACGGCATCGGCGGCATCATCTTCGATCAATACGATGTCGACGACTACAAGTTCGTCGCACTCGATGTTCCTGGCCAGAAAGTGCTGATCGGCCACGTCGATCCGCGTCGCGGGTGGGTGGTTGAAAACTCCGTCAACCGTTCGCTCGTTGCCGGAACCGATTATGCGCTGCAGTTGATCTTCAACGGCACCGCAGTGTCCGTGGTGTTGGGTGGTGGCCTCGTGACCACGCACGGGTTCAACAGTGCGATCGTCGATGGTGCGCTTGGTGTCCTGGCACGCGGCGGGGCGACATCCTTCGACAGTTTCCGTGTCCTCACGAACGATCCGGCCTTCACCATGCCGTCGGTCTACGTGAGCGATGCGTTGATCGTGGAAGGCGCAGCCGGAGCAAATCTCTCGGCAGCCGTAACGCTGTCGTTGTCGAATCCGGCACTGACCGCGACCAGCGTCAACTGGACCACGGTTGGCGGGACCGCGACAGCGGGCGTCGACTTCGTCACATCATCCGGCACCGTCACGTTTGCCCCGGGCAGCACGACCGCTTCAATTCTGATTCCGATATTGGGCGATGGCCTCTTTGAGCCCAACGAGGCGTTCACTGTGCTGCTGTCCAATCCGGTCGGTCTCATCATGGGGCAGGATACGGGTATCGTGACGATTAACGATGACGATGCTCCTCCGTCCGTTGCCGTGACTTCGGCAGATGCGCAAGGCGCCGAGCAGGGCACAGATCCTCTAACGTTCACGATCACCCGCACGAACAATACATCGACGCAGGTTGTCGTGAACCTGGCATGGAGCGGCACGGCATCGCTTGGGAGCGATTACACGGTAACGGCAACCGGCGGCACGCTTTCGGCAAACGGTCTGCAGCTGACGCTTGCATCGGGAGCCACGACAGCAACCCTCACCGTTACGCCGGTAAATGACACGGCAGTGGAGTTGACGGAATCCGTCACGCTGGCCCTGAGCGCCGGGACGGGCTACACCGTCGGGACACCATCCGCCCAGAGCGCAAACATTCTGGATAACGATCTGCCGACGGTATCCGTCGCAGACACGTCGGTTACGGAAGGCAACAACGGCACGAAGACCGTTGCGGTCACGGTAACCCTGTCGGCGCCTAAGTCCACACCGGTAACGGTTTCGTACGCAACCGTTGCGGGCACGGCGACCGCCGGCAGCGATTATCAGACAGCATCCGGAACGGTGACCTTCGCCGCGGGTGTGACGTCACAGACGATCAACGTCACGATAAACGGCGACAGGACCAGAGAGCCCAACGAGACCTTCCAGGTTGTGCTCTCAAATCCGAACGGCGGGACGATCGGTACGGGTACAGCCACAGTGACCATTCTCGACGACGAGCGAGCATTGCTGGCGGCGGAACCCGCAGCCGGCTCAACATTGCCCGTTGAGCTCACCGTGTCCCAGCTTGAAGGTGCTGTGACGGAAGCCAAGGCCTACTGGCTATCCGTCGATCCGACTGCAGATTTTGGAGACGTCACGTTCTCCATTTTTGAAATGGACGGCCTGATCCTTGGACTGGCGGCCGAAAACGAAATCACGCTCGATGCCACGGCGGCCGGCTACGGCTGGTTTGTGGATGACAATCCGCTATCGAGCGCATCGATCGCGGCCGCGGCACGCATGGATCTTCTGAGCGTTTTGCGGCACGAACTGGGACATGTTCTCGGGTTTGAGCATGATGACGCGCCGAAGTATGCGGTCATGGATGAGGAACTCGAAGCCGGGTTGCGGTTGTCCTTCAATGAAACTATTGCGTCGGCTGTGCAGGAGAAGCAGGGCCGAAGTCAGGAACTCCATTTTGCCGGCTGGCTCTGGGACGACGGACAAGAACGGTTGCGCTGGAATACAACAACGGGAGATTTCGAGGAATCGGCCGGGGAGTCGAATCGCTATCGCCCGTTCCAGACCGCGAAGCCCCGTAAGGCAAAGCGGCGGTAGGAGAAAAATCGGGGTCAGACTAGTTGTAGTCTGACCCCGATTTTAATTCCGCGGGGCGCCCCGCGCGCCGGTTGTGGGACGACTCAAAGACATTCCGACAAATGCCTGCGTAATCCGTTCTCTTTCTCCCGGATCGATCACCAGGTGCCGGCGCATCCCGTCAGGCGATTCCCTGAAGACGGTCTTGCCGTCATCTGCGACATCAATCTGTCCGGGACGCGAGAACCTGAAATACTCTGCCGCCGGATTCGCCGCAACCAGCGCCGCAACAACTGCTGGAGCGGGGATTCCCGCGCTACCCGACTGCTGCTTCTCTCGATACCCGCGATACGCAGCAACAACAGGATGATTCGGGATTGCCGTCATCTGAGTCTCGATGCTTTGCTCGGGATACGGCACGGCGTTCGCAGCCTCAATGCCGACAGCAACGATCGGCGAGGGCCAGTCTGCCAGCAGTTTCCGCGCCGAGGGGACATCCGCGCGAATCCTCGGATCCACGACCGCGCCGTCGAAAGCTCCTCCGGCAATGACGAGTAACTGCACCTTCGCCGCAATAATCTCCTTCACACCATTGACGACGAGAGCTCGCGCGAGATTCGTGGCCGGTCCTGCCAGGACCACGATGCCCTGCTTGTCCTGCTGGGTCAGCAAAGCGTTGCGCAAGAGTACAGGAGGGTCCGCAGTATCAAGAACGCTTCGGATCGTGGAACGAAACACCGGCTGGCCATCGGGCGTGCGCATCGACAACGGCTCGCGCAGCATTGGAGCGTCGTCCAGTTTCGGACCGTCTTCAGCCAGGCCCACTGGCAGTTGTCCACCGACGTTATGAAACCGTGCAATCACATCAGACAGGGTCGCAGCTTCCAGGCTGGACGAACTCACCGCGACGCCAATAACGCGCCCCCGGCCGAGTCCACAAAGCATGGAAAGAGCCAGAGCCGTATCAATGTTCCGGCCCATGTCGCTGTCGAAGAACATGCCCGGGGCGAGCGCTGCGCCTCTTGCCTGCATGTTCTAGACGGTATCGAGCCCGGACAATCTGCCCGAGGAGTCGCCAAAACTTTCGACCTGCACACCCATGCGATCCATCAAACTCAGGTGAAGATTGGAGAACGGCGTCTCGCGACGGAAAACCATCCGCCGGCCCGTGCGGAGGGATCCGCCGCCACGCCCGACAATGACTGTTGGAAGATCGTCGTGAAGATGCCGGTTACCATCCGAAAGCCCTGCGCCATAAACGAGCATCAGGTTGTCCAGCAGCCTGCCCGAACCTTCCTGGATCGTCGAGAGGCGGCCGACCCACGAAGCGAAATTTTTGAGGTGATACTCATTGATCTCCGTCACTCTTGCGAGTTGATCCCGCTTACCGCCGTGATGCGTCAGGGGGTGATGGCCATCGGAGATGCCGATCTCGCGGTACGGCCGCGACGTGCCTTCGCGAGTTACGAGAAACGTGATGACCCGCGTCAGATCAGCCTGAAAGGCGACAGTGACCATGTCCGTCAGCAGCTTAAAGTGCTCGGAGAAATCGGCGGGTGTTCCGGCCGGCTTGGCCATGCCTTCCGGCGCCGGAGTCTGATCGCCTGCTGCCTTTTCAATTTGCATTTCAATGGAGCGGATCGCCGTAAGGTACTCATCGAGTTTACGGCGGTCTGTCGGCCCCAGGTCGCGTGAGAGCGCGCCGGCCGATTCCTTCACATAATCCAGAATGCTGGTCCGAATGCGCCGCTGCTGCTCGCGTTCGGCCGGGGTCAGATCTCCGGATACCCCAAACAGCCGCTCGAACACCAAGCGAGGGTCGAGTAGGGGTGGCATGGGCTGCGTCGGA
>DASTBJ010000069.1:0-6470 GCA_035712125.1 Terriglobia bacterium | reverse complement strand
GACCAATTTGGATTGCTCCGCCATTTCTTTTTCCATCCGGGCTGCGTCCAGTCCTGCCTGTTGCATCTCAGCGCGCCGCATTTCGATCTCGCGGTCCACGTCGGACTTAAGGATCACATCGCCATTCACCCGCGCGACAATCTGCTCGATTCTTTGCTGTGCCGCAAGCGGGAAGGCCGTGACCATCGCGACAACAAGGATGGTCCACACTCTCTTCATAAGGAAACTCCTTCGGTCATCTTAAAAGGCGCGGGTAATCTCTCGCAACAAATCCCCGATGTTTGAAAAAAGATCCGAGCGGGCGCTTGTCGTCCGTATGCGAAGTGTCGTGGGCGGAACGAACGCGACCCGCTCCCCGGTGCCAACGATGTCCACGATCCGCTCGGGCTCTATGCGAGCCGATTCATGAAATTTTATATCGATGCCGCTCAGCGTGCGATCAATGGACATCACCCCTCTGGCGCGACCGAGCACCCGTAAGCGACCATACTCCAAGAGGTTACGGATCTGCACGGGGAGCGCCCCCAACCGGTCTTCCAGTTCGCGATAGAGACTCTCGATTTCCTCTTCGGTCCGAGTCGTCGCGATCTGTTTGTAGACGCGCAGGCGCTGCAATTCGTCATCAATAAAGTCCGGAGGAATTCGAAGGTCCAGTTTGAGATTGATTGCGGTTTCCGCTTCAGGAAGTTCCTGGCCTGTCCGTAACTCTTCTACGGTCCGTTCCAGTAATTGGCAATACAAGTCAAAACCGATCGATTCGATATGGCCGTGCTGTTGGCCTCCCAGCAGATTTCCCGCGCCACGTAACTCCAGGTCGAGGGCTGCAATGCGGAAGCCGGCGCCTAAGTCACTGAATTCACGAATAGCGGCCAGCCGCCGGCGCGCGACCTGCGACAGGGAGTCGTCGGACGGAATGAGGAGGTAGGCGTACGCTCGACGGTTTGATCGCCCAACGCGCCCGCGAAGCTGATATAGCTGTGACAGCCCAAATCGATCCGCGCGATTGACGATTAGGGTATTTGCGAGAGGGATATCAAGTCCGTTCTCGATGATGGTCGTCGCGACCAGTACGTCGAACTCGTGATGCATGAAACGCGTCATTACCGTTTCCAGCTCTCTCTCCGACATCTGCGCGTGACCGACACCGACCCGGGCTCTCGGGCAGAGCCGCCGCACCATATCCGCCAGGGAGTAGATTGATTCCACGCGGTTGTGGACGACATACACCTGCCCGACGCGATCCAGCTCGAAGTTGATTGCATTCTCGAACACAGAAGTTCGGAATTTGACGACATTGGTCTGAATCGCGAGACGGTCGCGAGGAGGAGTCTCGATCACCGACATGTCACGAAGTCCACTGAGCGACATATTCAATGTCCGAGGGATTGGCGTGGCGGTCATGGTGACGACATCAACCTGCGTGCGCATATGTTTCAGGCGTTCTTTATGGGCAACGCCAAAGCGCTGTTCCTCGTCCACGATCATCAGGCCGAGGTCCTGGAATTTCACGTCCTTCGACAGGATGCGGTGTGTACCGATGACGATATCGACGCGACCCGCCTCCGCTTCCGTGATAATGGCCTTTTGTTCCTTTGCACCAACGAAACGGCTGAGCATCGCAATTTTCACGGGGAATGCAGAAAACCGTTCTTTGAAAGTCTCGAAATGCTGATAGCAGAGAACCGTGGTTGGCGCGAGAACAGCAACCTGCTTTCCGTCGCCGACAGCTTTAAATGCAGCCCGCATGGCCACTTCTGTTTTCCCGTAACCGACATCTCCGCAGATCAGCCGGTCCATCGGAACAGGACTTTCCATGTCACGCTTGATGTCGGCTATCGCGCTGAGCTGATCGGGAGTTTCTTCGTAGGGAAAAGCTTCTTCAAATTCCTTTTGCCACTCGCTGTCGGGTGAAAACGCATAACCATGAGCCAGCTTGCGTTGTGCATAAAGCTGCAGGAGTTCCTGGGCCATATCGCGTATGGCGCGTTTGACTCTTGCCTTCCTCTGCACCCAGGAAGTGCCGCCAAGCTTGTCGAGTTGGGGTTTTGCTCCTTCGGTTGAGGAGTACTTTTGGACAAGATCCAGACGTTCCAGGGGAACGTACACACGATCGCCGCCTTGATACAGCAGAACCATGCATTCGCGGTCGTGAACGAGCGTGATCCCACTATAAGTGCCGATGCCGTGATCTACATGGACGACATAGTCCCCCGCCTTCAAATCCTGTAAATCAGAGATAAATGCCGACAGCTTCTGACGACGACGGTGCGTGGGCTGCGCATGTTCGACCTCGTCAAATACATCCGTCTCCGCATACAGAACCAGTGACGCATCGGGCAAGCTGAGCCCCGCCGAGAGCCGGCCGATGCCGACAAGCGGAGCCAGGGGGTCATCGATCACCTTCAGCGGTTGCTCTCCGAATTCCAATCGAAAGGGAATGTCGTATTCATGCAGGAAGTCACGAAGACGTTCAGCCATTCCGAGGGTACTGCCGAGAAGCACAACCTGAATTCCGTCGGAAAAGTTCCGGCGGACCTCATCGGCAAGCTCTTTAATACGTCCATGCCAGCGCGCACTGGGGTGCGACCGAACTGGAAAAGCAACGGCGTTTGGCAACTCCGCGGCGCCCAGCTCCTCAAGGTGCAGCCGGGGATTCTGAACTTTCGGGCGGCCGAGTTCCTCCGGCGAACAAAATAAACTTGAAGGAGGCAATGCCAGCCCTCCGGCGGCGACGGTTTGCTCATACCGCTGGTGGAGTTGTTCGAGAAACTTCCTATGCGCTTCGTTGAGCACTTCCGTCTCATCGAACGCAACAACGGCGCCATCTGCGTAGTCGAACAGAGTTGCCTCCAACGGAAACGCAAGCGGCAGCAGGAATGTGAGGCCCGGAAAGAATTCTCCGCCTTCGGCAAATACGCGCTTCTCGGAAAGCTCCCTTCGGAATATGTCGTCTTTCCAGTGATTGACGGCCGTGTCGACCCATTGCCGGATCATGTCGCGGCCGGCAAGAACTTCCTGCATTGGGAGAATGTCGATGTGCTGGACCGGCCCACGTGATCGCTGATCGTCGAGATCGAATTCCCGGATAGAGTCCACGGTATCGCCGAAGAACTCCATCCGCACCGGCGACCGCATCAAAGGCGAGAAGACGTCGACAATTCCGCCACGCACCGAAAACTCACCGGGGCCTCCTACCGGTTCCTGTCGGATGTAACCGGCAACGGAGAGATGTTCCACCAGGAGTTCCTGTGAAATGTCGTCGCCTTTGGACACGTGAAGGCTATATGTGTCGAACATGGACGGCGCCGCCAGTCGGCTTGAAGCGGCACGAATAGAGGTGACAACAATGTCTGTCCGCTTTTGGCGTAACGACCACAGCGTGGTCGCGCGCGTTTGCAGGATACCGGCATGCGGCATAAGGCCGGCATAAGGGTCCGTCTCCAGCGCCGGAAACGCACAGACCTCCGCGGCGACGGAGCCGTTGAGGACGCGATGGAAGTATTCGATGTCCGAAGCCAGGGAAGAAACGTTCTTATCGTGCGGAGTAATGACGATCAGCGGCCTACGAAGGAATTGCCATAGCCCCGCAATAAAGAGAGCGCGCGCTGTACCCGCAAGACCCGAAACCACAACCTCGCTCTCGCCCCTCAGGGCCTCGGAAGCCACACGGCGGAAATCCACAGCGCTGGAGATCCGGCCAAAGGCTTCTGCGATGCGTTTTTCTCTGGGTTTAGACTGAACTTCCACGTTGCAGGACGCGCTCGATGATACCCGTCGTGGATAAACCTTCCACGAGAGGGAGCGCGATGACCTTTCCTCCCCACCCCTCGACTTCGCTGCTACCGACGATGTTATCCACCCAGTCGGCGCCCTTGACGAGAACGTCGGGCCGAATCGCCAGAATCGTTTCCAGGGGTGTGTCTTCGTCGAACGTGCAAACGTAGTCGACCATATTCAGAGCGGACAGGATTTCACCGCGTTCATTTTCGGGAAACACGGGGCGGTTCGGCCCTTTGAGTCTCCGAACTGAGGCATCGCTGTTAATGGCGACGACCAGAGCATCGCCGAGGGCACGCGCACCCTTCAGGAGATCGAGATGGCCCGGATGGAGCACATCAAAGCAACCGTTGGTGAAAACGATCTTCTTGCCGGAGGACTGGAGGCGGCGCGCCTCCTGTGAGATGGAATCCCGCGAATGGATCGACACGTTTGGAACCTTCAATCCGCAAGTATAACATCGCGATTCAGACGATCTCTGCGCTGCGCCAGTTCCTCGAATGAGCGGCGAATGACCGTCTTTGGCGGCGGTTCCGCCCATATCGGAAAGCGCCGACCGAGCCAGTGACTCAAGACCTTCCGGCGGAAGTAATACTCATGCTCCCATTCGACTTCGGCCATTGTGAGAAGGCACTCCACGTATTGCGTACGACCACAGGCCAACGCAAAACGAGCGGCGCTTTCATATTCCCGGATGTTTCGGCTTTCCAGCTTTCCGGCGCCATACATTGGCAGGAGCCATCCACTGACGTGGCACAGGAAGCCCAGCGTTCGACCAATGATTTCCGCACGACGTTCGCGTGTCGGGTCGGGACTCGAGCCAAGCTCAGCGAGAATGTCGCCGACCTGGCGTCTGTGGTGCCATTCCTCCTGTTCGATGACTTCAATGCGTTCCCGTTCCTCGGGCAACGAAACGGAATTCCAATGCCCCCTGTAGGCGTAGGCGGCAGCCTTCTCTCCGGAATAGGCAAGTTGCAGCAGCGCGATCAGATTGGACAGGTCGGCGTCCATCGGCCCTACCAGTATCTCAGGCTTGACCCCCGAACGTCGCCCCTGTATAAATATTCATTGGAATGAATATTTATTCTACCGCGATCGTGGGGGTCACGGGGTATTCGGGCCGGGAGGCCGATCGAATACTCAAATATCACCCGTCCATCAAAGTGACGGGGCGTTTTGCGTCGAAGGATGGTTCGGGGGTCGAGGCGTATGGCCTGGAGGCCGTAAAACGTTCGGCGCCGGATGTAGTCCTGACTGCCACCGAGCACGATGTTTCCATGCGTATCGTGCCTGAACTGCTGGATGCGGGACTCCGTGTAATCGATATGAGTGGCGCCTTCCGCATGAAGGATCCGGCCCTATATCCCAAATGGTATGGCTTCGAGCACACGTCGCCGGCGCTATTGAAGGAAGCTGTGTATGGTCTTACGGAGATTTTTGCCGGCAAGGTGCGCAGCGCGAAACTGGTGGCCAATCCGGGTTGTTACGCAACGTCGGTCATCCTTCCGCTCGCGCCCTTATACACGATCGGAGCCATTGACAGGGAGACCTTCGTCGTTGTGGATGGCAAGTCCGGTGTCTCCGGCGCCGGGCGTCATCCGAAGCAGGAGACGCATTTTTGCGAGGTGAATGAAAACCTCCGGGCCTACGGCGTACTCAAACACCGCCACACTCCAGAAATGCTCTCGTGTCTCCCGGGCGCATCCACCGAAAATTTCGTCTTTACCCCCCATCTCATTCCCATCACGCGGGGAATCCTGAGCACTATCGTTCTCCGGCCATCCAGCGGCTATTCCGTTCGTGCGATACTCGGCGACAAATACACCGACTCGAAGTTTGTAAAACTGTTCCCGGAAGGAACGCTGCCTGATCTTCATGGTGTCGTTAATACGAATGGCTGCCATCTGGGCGTAGCGACCTCCGGACGCAACACTGTGATCGTTTCGGCAATTGACAATCTCGTTAAAGGTGCCGCGGGCCAGGCTATTGAGAACCTCAACCTCATGCTTGGACTTCCGGTCGAAACAGGGCTCCTTCGATGACCGATATCGCCGTCGTAAAGATTGGCGGCGCTCTCCTGGAAAATCCTGAGGCGTCCGTCGAAAAGATCGTTGCCTGCAGGCGTCAGCACCTCGCCATCGTCCATGGCGGCGGCATCCAGATCACACGCATGCTCGAGCGGATGAACGTCAAGTCGCAGTTCATCGACGGCTTGCGTGTCACCGACGTGGTCGCCCTGGCGGCGGTTTCGGCTGCCTTGCTCGGCGAAGTGCACACAGCCCTCGTAAGTGCACTTCAACATGCCGGAGTACCTGCTGTGGGTGTATTTGGCGCGGTGAGCGCAGATCTGAAAGACGGCCCCTGGGGATTGGTAGGTACGCGAGTGACTGCGGACCAAACTGTCCTCGAACCGCTGATTAGAAGTGGAAAGGTTCCGGTGATCCCGACTCTTGCCGTTGGCGAACCGGGCCTGCTCAACGTCAACGGTGACGAAACGGCCGCAGGAGTGGCGCTGGCACTGCGGGCGAGTGAACTCATTTTTCTCACTGACGTCGAAGGAGTGCTGGACGCGAACGGGAGTGTTATCGTGCGCGTTCCACCGGAAGTTTCTCTGCTCGATGCTTCATTCGTTACCGGAGGTATGAAGCCCAAACTGCGCGCCGTCGCCGCCGCGATCTCCGGTGGCGTATCGA
>DASTBJ010000068.1:0-7547 GCA_035712125.1 Terriglobia bacterium | reverse complement strand
TCGCTCTGACCCGGAGTTCCGATCTGCAGAAGGAAGTTGCCGCCCGAGGTGAACTTGATGACGTGCGCATCGCCGGCGGCAGGGTTTGCTGCGGCTGTGGCTCCGCGGGCGCCCTGCGCGGCCGGTGCATCACCTGGAGCCGCAGCAGCGGGGGCAGCGCCGCGCCCGGCTGCCGCAGCCGCAACTGCCGCTACAGCCGCGCCTCGCGCGCCTCGCGCGCCTGCTGCTGCAGGGGCGCCGGCTGCCGCAATCCAGACGTGTCCCTTGCTGTCGACGGCGATTCCCGAAGGATTCTGAGGCCATTGATAACCTTGCCCCGGGCCACCCCACCGATCCAGGAGTCTGCCCGACGCATCGAACTGCAGTACCTGTGGCGCTGCGTAACAGCACTCCGCAGCCCACGTGGCGAGGGTCGGTCCCTTTTCGTTGGCTTGAAGAGAGTCCACACCGCGATGAGTTACCCAGATATTGTCCCGTGAGTCGACAGCGACGCCGGTGACCGATCCCAATGCCCAGTGTTTTTCCACCGGAAACGGCTCCGGCCACAACGGATCGACTTCGAGTCGCGGCACCTGAGTGGCGGCCGGACGAGTCTGAGCCACGGCTTTCGCAGCATGGAATGACCAGGCCGCGATCGCAGCCGACAATAAAAGGGCTGTCCCAAAGGCCAGACGACTGCGCTTCATATTCTTCCTCCAGAGTTCAGTCGGCGACGTGTTTCTCTCACGGCAGCGCCATCGCATGCAGGCGGCCCGCCAGCTGGACGACGATGTACTGCTTGCCTTGATGCATATACGTCATCATTCCGTACTGACTGTTGGCCGGGATCTGGACCTTTCCAACACGCGTTCCCGTACGTTTGTCGATCGCAAACAGATAGGACAAATTATCGCTGCCCTGGCCGCTGGCGAAAAGCAACGTCGAAGTCGCCATCAGCGAAGCATGTCCGGTGCGTCCTGGGTTCGTGGGGACGTTGGTCACTCCCTTGAGCAGCGGATGATTCCGGATGCCGTCCTGAACCTGCTGGGACGCGTCTCCATTGGGAATCATCCAGAGATGCTCGCCCGTGTTCAGGTCGATGGCGGTGATTCTGCCAATCGGGCCTTTCCAGATGGAAAGACCGTCGATGGTTTGCGGTACTGCGGCGGCGCCACGCGCGCCGCGACCCGCTGGGGCGTCGCCATCCGCGGCTCCACGTCCCCGGGCTGCTAAAGCGGCTGCAACAACGCCGCCGTCGCCGGCCCCGGCCGCGCCGCCGCGTACCCAATCGACGATCGTCTTTCCCGTCTGCGTCGGATCGTCGCGCGTCTTGCCCGGCACCAGAAGAGAAGTGCCGCAGCCGCTATGGGACGTGATGAAGATGACTCCGGCAACAGGATCCGCAACAGCCGGCCCCGTGATGTTCACGCCACCGGTGTCTCCGGGACAGATGCGCGCTCCCGGAGCGCCTTCCGCGTTGCCCTGGTGAGTCGGCGGATTGAAGAGGGGTGCGAAATGGTTTCCTGCCTTTGCCTGTTCGAGCGCCCGCTGTTTGATCTCCGGCGTGTAATCGATCAGGTGCGCCTCAGTACGGCCCTGCAGGTCGTAAGGCGCCGGTTTTGTCGGAAAGGGCTGAGTGGGCGAAAGCTTTTCGCCGGGAACCTTTGACTGCGGCACCGGCCGCTCCTCGATGGGCCAGATGGGCTCACCGGTTTGCCGGTTGAAGGCATACAGGAAGGATTGTTTCGTGGCCTGGAATATGCCCGGAATCCGGCGTCCGTTAACCGTTACATCCATGAGAATCGGCGCTGTGGGAGTGTCATAGTTCCAGATGTCGTGATGGACCATCTGAAAGTGCCACGCGCGTTTGCCTGTCTTGACGTCCAGCGCAATGAGGCTGGTGCCGTAGAGGTTGGCGCCCGGCCGGAACCCGCCGTAGAAATCCACGGTCGCTCCGTTCGTCGGAATGTAGACAAGGCCGCGTTCCGGGTCCGCCGCCATCGGGGCCCAGGAAGAGACGTCACCCGTCCAACTCCAGGCGTCGTTCTCCCACGTCTCGTGCCCAAACTCACCCGGCCTGGGAATGACGTGGAACTTCCACAAGAATTTTCCGGTCTTTGCGTCGTAGGCCAGGATATCTCCAGGCACCATCTCCTTACGGGTCTGGTTGTATCCCTGTTCGGCAGAATTGCCGACGATGATGACGCCATTCACGACAATCGGAGGGGAGGAACTGGTGATGTATCCGATCTCCAGCGGCATTCCCTGGTTGGCATCGTACTTCTGCTTGAGCTTCGTCCACGGCTCCCAGTCCCGAATGAGATCTTCAACCATATCGACCCCGCCAGTCTGCGGGAATTCCTGCAGTCCGATCGGCCGGCCCCAATTCGGCAGCGGCTTGCCCGTTTCGGCGTCGAGGGCGAACAGGAAGAATCCGGGTGTGGAGATAAACACGACGCCCTTGCCGTCCACTTCGGCATAGGCGATCCCCTTACCGTAGGCGGCGCGCATGGAATACTTGGACCGCGCGGTCTCCGGCTCCACGAAAGTCCAAAGGGTCTTTCCGGTCACGGGATCGATCGAGACCACGTGACGCCGCGGGCCAGCCACACTCAGAAGCTTGCCTCCCACATAGACCGGTGTGGCGCGGGCGGTCATCGTGCCGACAGCCGGATCGTTGAATGTCCACGCGGGGACGAGCCGCTCGAAGTTGGAGGCGTTGATCTGATTCAAGGCGGAGTAGCGCGTATGTGCCGCATCGCCGCCGATGTAGGACCACTCACCAGACTGCGCCTGTGTCTGCGCCGGCGCAGCCGCCTGCTGGCCTCCGCGAGCGCCGCGCGTTTGTCCGCCGATGATGATGCCTAAAGCCAGCACAAAACAGATGCCGGCAACCGACAGGTTCATGAATTTCGTGCTGTTTTTCATACTCGTGTCCTCTCTCACTGTCGCTGACTTCGCGTCAGGAAACGCCGCTGATGCGTCCAGGAGTGTCATGAATGATTACTTGACTGGGCGAAGGATATTTAGGACCGCATAGTCGATCCAATACATCTGGGTGATACCTTTTGCGTATGTGACACCACACGTCTCGAAGCGATAGGATTGAGCCGCACATTCGATTTTACAGTGCGTTTATCAGAACACTCCAGACGCGTCAATCGGGAAACACGACAGCGAGGTGCGTATGTCACTTGCAGTACGTTCTTTCGTCATGGCCACTGTGGCCGTTACAGCGCTTACTCTCTCCGCCGGATTCGTATTCACGCAGGCAGAGGTCGTGGACCCTGCTTCGCAGACGCTCCCCAACCCGAATCCAAAGGTGATCAGGAACTGGGGCGCTCTTCCGGATAACCGGGTGTGGGGTAATACGGCCGGAGTGGACATCGCTCTGGACGGGCACATCTGGGCCTATGACCGCTGCGGCGCGAACAGTTGCGCCGACTCGACGTTGAACCCGATCTTCAAGTTCGACCGTTCCTCGGGCAAGGTGTTAACAAGCTTCGGCGCCGGAATGATCGTGTTTCCTCACGGAATCCACGTGGACCGCCAGGGCAATCTGTGGATCACTGATGGCAATGACAATGCTCCCGCCGCGGCGCGCGGTGCAGCCGGCGCACGGGGCACGCCAGGACCCAATCCTCAGGCGACGAAGGGCCATCAGGTTTTCAAGTTCAGTCCCGAAGGCAAGTTGCTGATGACGATTGGCAGAGCGGGTGGGGCTTCCGACGCCTGCTGCTTTCAGCCCAATGACGTGATCACGAACGAGAAGGGTGAGATCTTCGTTTCCGAAGGCCACACCAGCGGCGGGCGCATCCGCAAATTCAGCAGTGACGGGAAGCTGCTCCACACCTGGGGCGAGCCCGGAAACGGTCCCGGTCAGTTCAATGTCCCGCACGCGCTGGCGTTCGATTCCCGCGGCCGGCTTTTCGTGGCCGATCGCGCCAACCATCGTATTCAGATTTTCGATCAGGAGGGTAAGTTCCTCGCCGAGTGGAAGCAGTTCAGCCGCATCAGCGGTCTCTTTATCGACAAGAGCGACAATCTCTACGCGATCGATTCGGAGTCCAGCACCACACGGCATCCAGGCTGGAAGACCGGAATACGCATCGGCAAGACAACCGAAGACAAGGTGCTGGCGTTTATCCCGCCGCACCAAACTGATCAGCCCTACGGTGCTGCTGGTGAGGGTGTCGCTGTCGACGGCGACGGGAATGTCTACGGCGCCGAAGGCCCTCTCTCGCGACAGGCCGCCGGTGGCGGCATCACGAAATACCTCAAACCCTAGCGGAGGTGATCCGATGCGCTCGCTAATTCGATTCCCGTTGTCTGTTCTGACCTTCCTGGGTGTTCTGGCCTCTGCAGCTGAAGGCACAGCCCAAACAAAGGGAATGCTGCCTTTCGACCACATTCATCTCAATGAGCCCGCCGCCGAAGCCAGCGCCTGGTGGGAAAAGAACATTCCCGGAGGGCGCCGTATTACCGAAGCGCCCAACCGCATCATGTACGGAGCCGTGCGTCTGATGTTTCTCGCCAGCCAGTCCAGCGGCGGGAGCCAGGGAAGCGTCATCGAGCATCTGGGATTTTCCGTCTCGGATATCGACGCCAAGATGCGCGAGCTCGCGGCAATCAATACAAAGGTGGTTGAACCGGTCAGGGACGTGCCCGGCTTGTACAAGACCGCTCTGATCGAGAGCCCCTGGGGCACTCGAGTCCAGCTTGTGCAGGATCCGGAATTGCTCGGCCTTCACCACGTACAGCTGCGCCTGCCGGATCCGGAAGCCGCGTACGCATGGTACCTGGACAAGTTCGGCGGCGAGCGCACGAAGATCAGGGGCCAGGTCGATTCCGTGAAATACGCCGGTACGGGCGGATTCACCACGGTCTACGTCCTTATCGCGCAGGGCGCGTCGGTTCCAAGCCAGGGTCGCGCCATTGATCACATCGGCTGGCGCTCCACAGCCGCCATCGGTGACATGAAGACGATGCTCGAAGGTAAACAAGTGCAGCTGACGAGCCAGCCCCGTCCGCTCAATCTGCCCAACGGGCCCCCGATCAATTATTTCTACGTTGCCGGGCCGAGCGGCGCTCGTATTGAGATTGTGGAACGCCCGGGCCTCAAGCCGGGCGAGTAGGTGCGCGGGCCAATACCTGAAATGTCCTAATCAAAAGTATTGGAATTTTGATTGATCAATGAGTATCGTCCGCGTTGACAGGAGTACGAAAATGGCAGGAACCAATGTTCGACTCGCAAGTTATCTGGGATTCGCCGGATTCGCTTTAGCTGCGATCGTTTTATTCGCGAACGTTACGACGTCGCAAGCGCCGGCTGCGCCGACATTCTCCAGGGATGTGGCTCCAATCTTTCAGGAAAAGTGCCAGGCGTGTCACCGTCCGGATTCGATTGCTCCGATGTCGCTCGTGACTTTCGAGCAGTCCAGGCCGTGGGCCAGGTCCATCAGGGAGCGCGTGATCAGCCGTAACATGCCCCCCTGGCACATCGACAAGACAGTCGGCATCCAGCATTTCGCCAACGATCGTTCCCTTAGCGATAAAGAGATCGACACGATTGTGCGCTGGGTCGACGGAGGCGCGGTGCAAGGCGATCCTCGCGATATGCCGAAAGCCAAAGTATGGCCCGATGATTCTGTATGGAATTTCGCGCAACTCTTTGGCGGTCCGCCGGACCTGATTGTCAAGACTCCGCTCTATACCGTTCCTGCCGTCGCCGTGGACTCCTGGTACAAGCCTATGGTGGAGACCGGTCTTACCGAACCACGCTGGGTTCGCGCCATCGAGATACGCCCCGCGACGGTGAAGGGCCGAAAGGTCACACATCACGCTCTCGCGCGGCTATTGCAGCAGGAATCCGGAGCTCCGACAAATCCGCTGGATGACGGCGGCGGCGCCGCCGCCGGCGTCGCAACCACAGACGGCCTCTTCATGGAGTGGGCAGTCGGAAAACAGGGCGAGATCATGCGTCCGAATTCGGGCAAGCTCATGCTGCCCGGCGCCAGATTCGTTTTTGAAGTGCATTACCACTCGGTTGGTGAAGCGATTACGGATCAGGTTGAACTGGGAATCTATTTCTATCCCAAGGGGCAGGAACCCAGATTCAGGCAAAGACTCGGACTATTCAATGCAGTTGCCGGCGGCAGCCGTAATATCGATATTCCACCCAATTCCAAGTTTGTCACGCAGGGCACAACGACCATGACACGGGCTGGCCGCGTCGAAAATTTTCAGCCGCATATGCACTTGAGGGGCAAGGCAATGTCGGTGGAAGCGATTCTGCCTGACGGTACAACGACGATGCTGAGCAAGGTCGATCGCTTCGACTTCAGCTGGATGACCAACTACATCTTTGCGGACGACGCTGCTCCGCTCCTTCCAAGGGGGACGGTCCTTCGAGTTACGGCCTGGTATGACAACACCCGGGATAACCGAAACAACCCCGACCCCGATCAATGGGTCGGATATGGCGACCGGACCGTGGATGAAATGGGTCACGCCTGGATCAACGTCACCTATATGACGGATGAAGAGTTCGCCGCTGAGGTCGCTAAGAGGAAGCAGTCCGCGGCGAACGTCACCAGGTAAGTCATGCGGTCGTATCGGTGGGTCGTGCCAGGTTCGATCGCGATTGTGGCTGCGTGTTGCTTCGCTCTTGGCGCTCAGGCGCCAGACAGCATCAAACTTGAGCCGGTAAGAGAATCCGGACAGAGCGTAACCGGAGCGTTTGAAGGCTGGTATCAAAACCCTGACGGCACCTACAGCCTCCTGTTGGGCTACTTCAATCGGAATTCGAAGGAGCTTCTCGATATTCCAATCGGGCCGAACAATCGCATCGAGCCCGGTGGTCCCGATCAGGGGCAACCCACACACTTCCTCCCGAGGCGTCAATGGGGCGTGTTTCGCGTCGTCGTTCCCAGGGATTTCGGGAACAAGAAGCTGACGTGGACTATCGTTGCGAATGGACAAACCACGTCGATTCCCATGAGCTTGAATCCGCTGTGGGTTATCGAGCCTTTCAAAGACGCAGCTAACGGAAATACGCCGCCGGTCATCCAGTTCGACCAGAATGGGCCTTCGTTTACGGGTCCACCCCATGGATTTGCCCGCACTCTGACGACCGCAGTCCAGGACCCAATCGACTTGTCCGTTTGGGTCAGCGACGACCGGCCTGCACGGGGTGCTCGTGGTGCCGCGGGTAATTCGGTGTCCTGGACGAAATTCAGAGGACCGGGCGAAGTCACGTTCGGCAGCGCAAGGGCTACTGCCGACGCGCAGGGGAAAGCATCAACAACCGCGAAGTTCTCGGTACCGGGTGAGTATGTCCTCCGCGGGCAGGCTAACGATGCAACAGGAGAGGGAGGCGGAGGCTTTCAGTGTTGCTGGACCAATGTGCATGTGAAGGTATCCGTCACTCCCGGCAGCAGCAAGGACTAAGCAGCAACAACATAACTTGAAGAGTCACGGCTTGAAATTGGACGATCTCGAAATTGGACGAATCCTGCATCTCAAATCCGAAATTGGAAGTCTCAAATTGGACCGGCATCCTTGTGAAT
>DASTBJ010000067.1:0-5054 GCA_035712125.1 Terriglobia bacterium | reverse complement strand
AATCCCCGCACCCACTACAGCTTCTATCCCGGCAGAAGCGCCGACGGAATGAGTATCGACACACAGGGCAATCTCTACGCGTCGGCGGGAATGCATCGCACGCGCGGTACATCCGAAACGCTCGATACAAAGTGCGGAGTTTACGTGATCTCCCCCGAGGGCAAGCTTCTTCAGTTCATTCCGATTCCTGAAGACTTCATCACCAACAATGCATTCGGCGGCGCGGACATGAAGACGCTATACATCACAGCAGGGAAAACGCTTTACAAGGTGAGAACGGAGATTCCAGGCCTGCCGAGATAGATCGGCGATTCCGTCACCTCGCAATCGAGACGTTATCCAGCCTCCACCTGTCCCCATCCCCTGCAGCGGTAAAACTCAATGAACTGAACGGAATGTCGGAAACAATTCCGAAGAAGCTGTTGTACCCGCTGCCGGCGTACGTGAAGATCTGACTGAAGTCGAAAGTGTGGCCCAGCAGATGCAAAGTCGTATGGTCGTTGCTATCCGGACCTCCACCCTGTCCGAACCCCTTACCGTCCACCGAAAAAACATCGGCCGCCCACGCAAAGATGGGAGGATCGAATCGTAATTCCAGCGTTTTGGTGACCGGACCAAGAGTCTCGTACCGTAGCTCCAGCCCTTCAATAGTCTCGTCATTGCCTCCTGCCGTGGATCCCGTCCCCGTGGTCCCAACAAAGACGCCTGTCGGATGGCGCTGCGGCGCGGTGTTTCCCGCCTGAGCCGAATACCCACCGGTCTGGCTGAAGTACACGCTGAAATGACCCACCGAGGTCACCTTGTCTGCGGGAACGTCGATGCTGACGCCCTGGAAGTCATTGGTGAGAATTGTGCCCTTTCGCGCAGCCACCGCGGCGGTCCACTCCGCGCGGCCGATCTTGCCGCGGCTTGAGTCATAGGCCTTGCGATTGTCGCCGTCAATGTAAACCGTCAGGCGCGCCGCAACAGCAATCGAACAGAGCGAGAGGCCGCACACGGCGAGCAGAAGAACCCGAACTACTTTCATGAGAATCCTCGAGGTGATGGAGTGCATTCGCAACCAGCGCACTTATATCACGGGACGGTTACCGGTTTCGGCGTTGTGCGTCCTGTGTGGGTGGCATCATAATTCCCACGTGCCGACCCTGGAAAAATTGAAGATCACCCTCGAGATGATCAAGTTCGAACACACGATCTTTGCACTGCCGTTTGCCCTCATCGGCGCTCTCCTTGCCAGCAACGGAATTCCGTCAGCCTGGCAGCTGACGTGGATAATCGCCGCTATGGTTGCTGGCAGGAGCGCTGCCATGACGTTCAACAGGATCGTCGATTTTCGATATGACCGCCTGAATCCGAGAACAGATAAGCGGGCATTGCCTGCCGGGACTCTGTCCTTCTCTTTTGCGATAGTTTTTACGATTCTGATGGCGGCACTTTTTGTTTTTTCCGCCGGGCAGTTGAACCGCATCTGTCTCTACTTGTCGTTTCCCACACTGGCGATCCTTCTCTTCTATTCCTACACCAAGCGGTTTACCGCATGGAGTCACCTTGTTTTGGGATTGGCAATCGGCCTGGCTCCGCTCGCAGCCTGGCTTGCGATTCGAGGCGAATTCGACTGGCCGCCCGTATTGCTCAGCGCCGCCGTGTCGTTCTGGGTGGCAGGCTTTGACGTGATCTACGCGCTGCAGGATATGGAATTCGATCGCACGCATCGACTATTCTCGCTTCCCGCTCGACTGGGGGCGGCCCGGGCGCTAATGCTCTCCACTTTGTTTCACGCCGCAACTGTTCTTCTGCTTTTGGCAACGGCGCTATGGACGGAGCTCGGCGTTATTGCTTATGCAGGTATCGCGATGGTGACCGGAATCCTTTTCTGGGAGCATCAGATCGTGAAGCCTGACGATCTCAGCAGGGTTAATGTCGCGTTCTTTTCGCTGAACGGCTACGTCAGCCTGCTATTGCTGATCAGCTTTGCAACGGACATCCTCACGAGGTAAACGAAAGTTCAACTTTCCCGCCCGCTACGGCATAATGACCCCATGTTCCGAGCCAAAATCTATGCGGTTCCTGTGGCTTTGCTCCTGGCTGTTCTCACGATCCCTCTTGTCGCCATCGAAAAGGAGCCGTTGACCGAGTACGCCTCCCGCCGCGCGCGGGTCGCAGGAGAGATCAAGGGCAGCGCTCTGATCCTGTACGGCAATCCGGACAGCGATCTGATGAAGTTCAAGCAGGAAGAGAACTTTTATTACCTCACGGGGTTCAATGAGCCCGATGCCGTGTTGGTTATCGATGCGACGGGAGACCAGCCCGAGGAGGTACTCTTCATCAAGGCGAGAAACCCTTCT
The DNA here is from genome assembly GCA_035712125.1 of Terriglobia bacterium. Lineage (GTDB taxonomy): Bacteria > Acidobacteriota > Terriglobia > 20CM-2-55-15 > 20CM-2-55-15 > DASTBJ01. Next base: position 2,709 of record DASTBJ010000067.1, on the reverse strand, counting down.
CAGGAGCGGTGGACGGGGGTCACGACGTCAGCCGGAGCGGAAGGCGAGCGCACTACCGGATTGAAGTCCGTCCAGGTCCGAAGCGAACTTGCGGGTTCGCTGGAGCGCATCGTTCAGAAAGCGGGGAAAGTCTTTGCCCTGACGAACGATAAGCGAAGCATGGATCAGGTCCGAACGCTCGCTGCAAAGGACGTTCAGAATGCCGCGCCGATCATAGCCGGCTTTCGCATTCGCAAGTCCCCGACGGAAGTCGCATTGTTGGAGAAGACCGTCAAGATAACGTTAGCTGGACAGGAAGCTGCTGCAAGAACCATCAAACCGGGCGTCTGGGAATACGAAGTCGAAGCGGCTGTGGAATACGAATTCCGGCGGCGCGGGGCAGAAAGGCCATCGTTCCCCTCCATCATCGGGTCCGGCCCCTATTCCACAGTGCTGCATTACAACGCAAGCACTCGACAAATGCAGGCCGGTGACCTGGTGGTCGTGGACATTGGCTCGGAGTACGGCGGCTATGCCGGTGACGTCACTCGTACGTATCCCGTAAGCGGCAAATACACTCCGCGCCAGCGCGAGATTTATCAAATCGTGCTGGACGCACAGAAGGAAGCGTTCGCGCTGGTGAAGCCAGGAGCAACCTTCCGACAGATCCACCAGGCAGCTTTCAACTACATTAGTTCGAAAGGTTACGGACCCGATTTCATTCATTCAACGAATCATCATCTGGGCCTGTACGTCCATGACGTCGGCGATCAGAGACGACCGCTCGAGCCAGGAATGGTCCTTACGGTAGAACCCGGAATTTATCTGGAGAAGGAGCAACTAGGCGTTCGTATTGAAGATGATGTCGTAGTCACCGAGAACGGTTACCGGATGTTGTCGGACTTTCCGCGGGAGATCGCGGATATCGAGGCGCTTATGGCACGGTCTTCCTCAAGCCCGCCGCGGTAGGCTACAATCTCCGTTTTCTACCCTGGACAGGAGTCTAATTCGTAATGATTCAGGCAACTCAACTCCGGCGCGGGAACACGATCCTGCATAACGGCGAACTTTTTCAGGTCGTGGACTATACCCACATCACGCCGGGCAACTGGCGAGGCATGGTCCAGACCAAGCTGCGGAACCTTCGGACCGGTTCGATTATCGATCATCGGTTCCGTTCGGAAGATCGTGTCGAGAAGGCCATCCTTGACCAGCGGGAGATGGAGTACCTCTACAAGGACGGTTCGGACTACCACTTCATGGATACGGAGAACTACGAGCAGGTTCACTTCAATGACGCCATGCTGGGCGATTCGTCTCAGTATCTGGTAGCAAACTCGAAGATCACCGTGCAGTTCTACGAAGGTCGGGCGCTTGGAATCGAGCTTCCGGCGACGGTCGACCTCAAGGTTGTACAAACCGAGCCCGGAATGCCTTCCGCAACAGCGACAAACGTGCTCAAGCCGGCTACTCTCGAAACAGGCCTTGTTGTCGGCGTTCCTCATTTCATCAAGGAAGGCGAACTCATTCGCATCGATACCACCGAAGGGAAATACCTTGAGCGCGTACGCGGATGATTTCGGAGGCAGATGAAGCGCCTTATCGCAACGTTCTTCCTTTTTCTGGTTCTCACAACCCGCTTTGAAGCCTGGCCCGCGACCACCTACTCTCGAATTTTTCAGGATGCGCGCCGCCCCCTTCCCAAGGCGCTGGCGACGTTCCTTAAAGATTTCGAGATGGTCTTGATGAGCCCCTGCCGGCCAACACCGGCAGACCAGGCGGCCCAAAAGGCGATCGCCGAGCTCACGAAAAAGAATATGGATCCCCGGGAAGCGGTCGCGGCGATGCGGGATGCCGGATGCGCCATGGCGGATTTAAACGATCCGCAGCTCGACGCGTTGGTTGCAGGCCAGGTTAACCGCTTCTCCGTTGTGTTCTACGGCTTTCATGAGCGCATCGTTAAGGGCGATCTCAAAGGTTTCATTCAAACACGCACCGAGGAAAGCCAACGTCTCCTCCAAAGATTACGGCGCTATTCCGAGCTTCCGGATAAAAACACTGCCATCGAAACGTCGCCTCAATATGGGATCGCGTCCATTGCCTTCTCGCACGCTGTGACCGACGTGGCCAATATCTGGTACCACATCTGGAAGGAAGCTCACGGCGACCTTCGGTAGGAACATTACTTGTGAGAAAAGCCGGGCGTGCGCTTATCAGTGTCTACGACAAGACAGGTATCGTGGAGTTCGCCCGGGGCCTGGCGGCTCTGAAAGTAGAAATCCTTGCCACCGGCAGCACGGCCAAACATCTCTCCTCAAACGGAATTGCCGTAAGAGACGTCTCGGAGTACACCGGATTCCCGGAGATTCTCGATGGGCGCGTGAAGACGCTGCACCCACGGATTGCCGGCGGACTACTCGCGATTCGGAGCAATCCGGAGCACATGCGGCAGGTCGATCAGAATCGAATTGAGCTCATCGACCTGGTTTGCGTCAATCTCTATCCGTTCGCCGATACCCTCCGAAAGCCCGGCGTTTCATTTGAAGAAGTCATCGAGAACATCGACATTGGAGGGCCGTCGATGATCCGTGCAGCAGCCAAAAACTTCCAGGATGTTGCGGTTCTGACATCGCCGGAAGATTACGGCGCCGTGCTGGAGGCGCTGATGTCAGGCAAGGGCGTGCTGGACCGGGAAATGCTCTTCAGTCTCTCGCAGAAAGCGTTCCTTTG
>DASTBJ010000066.1:0-4797 GCA_035712125.1 Terriglobia bacterium | reverse complement strand
GATGGAGCGCGATATCAAGCAACCCGCTGGTTCCTCCCACCTGCGCCTGCGGCACTCCCGGTATCGGCGTTGGATCCAGCACGCCGTTTCTCAGAATCCGCAATCGTCCCGCACGTTCTGTGATCAGCATGTCCCCGTTCGGAAGCCACGCCATGCTCCAGGGGTTCGATAGGCCCTTCGTCACGACAGAGACGCGAATGCGCGTGGCACGTTCGGAAGTCGTGTAGGTCCATGGTCCGTCACCCAGAGCGTTTGCTCCGCGTTGGGCGAGGGCAGCCACCGAAACCAGAAGGAGAAGGGAGGAAAAAATGGTTCGTTTCATGAAGGGCGAGGTTAACAGATCCAAAGAAATTTTGAAATTGGACGAATCCCGCATTTCAAATCCGAGATTGGAAACCTCAAACCGGACCTGGCGGTTCGCGGCACGATGCGTGCATCGCATCGTGCATGCCAGCTGATCGAACCAAGGCCGACGACATACAGCAACGGTTGATTGCGTTCGGCGCGCGTACTGTCCGCGTCGCCAGAAGTCTCCCGAGAAATGGAGAAGGGCGGTATATATCCCAACAAGTTATGCGTTCCGGCCTGGCGGCCGCACCGAATTACGCGGAAGCCCGCGCGTCAGAAAGCCGTGGTGACTTCATTCACAAGCTGCGCATCGTGCTCAAGGAATTGAATGAGACAATGGCGTGGCTTGAGCAGATTCTCGCGATAGGTCTGGTTTCTCGCGACAAAATGTCCGCGCTTATCGCGGAAAACCAGGAACTCTGTTACATCATCGCGGCTTCGATCCGGACCGCTCGCGCGGGACGAAGTCCAATTTGAAATTTCCAATTATCGGACCTCAAATCGATTGAACGGTCCCGGATTCCGGGCGAAGATCGAGTCTAAACTAGGCCAGCTTGTTAGATTTTTCGAACCCCAAAATCGGCAACAACCCCACGCAATGGTCGCGACGTGCCGCCAACCGGCAAGGTCCGATTTGAGATTTCCAATCTCGGGATTTGAAATGCAGGATTGGTCCAATTTCAAAATTTCTTTTCCAAAACCTGCGGGAGGGCAACCGCTTTCCTGACCCGGCGGTTGCCCCTTCATCGGCGCGGTCCTCCTAGTTCCCAGCGCCGACAAGATTCTCACTCTTGGGCGACAGCACAAACCCTACGGCATCGTCCTTCCGAACACGCGTGATCACGATGTCGTGCGAATCCTTGCCGTAGACTCCGTAGACCGTGATCGGTTGAAGCAGACCGTGGTTCTTCAGGTACACCACGCGACGATCATTCTCGAGGTAGATCCAGCCACTCACTTCCTGGCGGCCGACATTGGTGTCCCGGATTGTCAGCAGCACACCGGGCACAATCTCGATGACGTTGTCTTCATGGACTTCAAAGTCATGCCGCGAACGGTCCATCTTCGTCGCGAGCGACGTGATGCCCGCTTCATTCTTATGCACAGCGGTCTGCAGAGCCGCGACGGTCGGCATCGCGTCCTGCGGAATTCCGGACTTCACTGCGGCGAACTGCTGCGCGGTTTCCTGACGCGTGTCCGCGAGTTCGCCTCTCAACGCTTCCATCTTTGCGGCATCGTCTTCATGTTGTGCCTGAAGCTTCGCCATCTGTTCGTTCAGTTGAGCGACGTTGGTTCCCAGCTCCGCGATAGCGGGCGAAGCCGGTGTCGTTGCAGGCCTGGCCGAAGCGGCTCTCTGGGCGGCAGTCACTCTCTTGTCCAGCGCATCGACGCGGCCGTTGACCTTGTTCATTTCGGCGGGAAGCACACTGAGTGCGGTTTCCGCGCCGATCATTCTCTGATTCAGGCTATCGACGTTCTTCTGCATCCCCGGAAGCTTCGCGACAGAGCTGCCCTGTGTGCGCAGCTGGGAATTCAGCCACCAGAGACTGCCGCCGACGACTCCGATCGTCAGAAAAAGCGCGACCGCGGACCAGACTCCACGATGTCCGTGTCGCAGGGTTTTGGGTTGTTCAGACTTTGTATTGTTGTTGAGACTCAGCATAGGTACCTCCGCACCGGTATGTGCAGCGGACTTACCAATGGCAGTAACCGGTATGAACTGTCGAGAATGGCCTGCGGATATTGGGGTTGGTGCTGTATTAGTTTTTTAGCAGGTATGTCGTGAAGCCGACAATGCGGAAAATCTCCATCATGATCGCATCAGGCACTTGTTCATTGGGAGCAGTCAGGGACGCGTCCGGCGTTCGGAATCGATTTTGATGAGCCGATCCAGCTGATCGTTCAACTGGCGGATGCGCTGATCGCGTTTGTTCAGTTCCAGCGCCACCTGCTCGGCTTCCTGTTTGAGGCGTTCAATCTGTTCCTTGAGCCCGATGGAATTCGTTTGAAGCAAGTCGGCATCGGTCTTAAGTTTGCCGACTTCATCTTGTAGACGCATCCCTTCAGTCCGCAGCTGGTTGCCTTCGACGGTCAACCTTGCGATTTCCATGGAAAGCTGGGTGGCCTGGTCCCGCATGGACAGGATCAATTGCGCGGCGGGTTTGTGTGCGCTTAGAGGATATTCTTCAACCACCGTTTTCAGATATCCAGCCGCACGCGGCCAGTCTTGAGTTGTCTGGTCGGGTAGGGAATAGATAAGTCCGAGGTGGAAGAGAGCATGATCGCGTTTGCCGCCGACGGGCATGAGTTCCAGGTAACGTTCGAAGTCGCGTGAGGCAGCCAAGTACTCTCCGGCCGCGAATTCCCGATTTGCCGCTTCCAGGGCGAGAGTCGAGGGAGGCGGGACGACCACGACGGGCGCAGGCTGTGGCCGTTTCGTGCAACCCACAGGCAGCACGATGCAGGCGACAAGCGCCAAGCGCCCAACTAACCGCATTTCGCTGCCTCCGTCATTTGTGTCGCGCGCATTTCCACACGAAATACGCTGCCGCCTTCAGGATTGTCTTCAACCCAGATACGTCCGCGATGCGCATCCATGATGGTCTGGCAAATCGCCAGGCCCAATCCTACACCCTGCCCAGCCGTCCGCTTTCCTCTGCCGAGAATCTGATGAAACTTCTGGAAAACCTTCTGCTTGTGATCGTCCGGAACTCCATTTCCCCGGTCCCAGACCGAAACAGTCGCGGTGGGAACAGACGACGCATGATTATGGCTCACGTCGATGCGAATCGTCGAATTCTGTTGCGAGAACTTCAAGGCGTTATCGACGATGTTTCCGATGACCTGAATCATCCGGTCTGAATCGCAGACAACCGGAATGGCCGGAGTGTCCGTCTGAAGTGTGATGTGAATCTGTTTTTCAACAGCTTTTAACGAAAACTCCTCCATCACCTGCCGGACGATGGCGACGATATCCTGCGTCGCCATTTCGTATTCCATCGTTCCGGCTTCGAGTCTCGAGACGTCGAGAAGGTTTGCGACCATGGCGCTCAACCGTTCCGCACTGTTTCGACTCAGTTGAAGGAGCCTGCGTTGTGCTTCGTTGATGGGGCCTGTCACTTCTTCCAGTGTGACGGCCAGCGTCTGGCGGATCGCCGCCAGCGGCGCCTTCAGTTCATGCGAGACGTGCGCGACGAAGTCCTTCTTCATCTGGTCCAGTTCGCCGAGTTTCTCGCTCATGGAATTAAAATCCCGGGCAAGCTCTGCAAATTCGCTTGGACCGTTAACCGGGATCCGATGGGAAAACTCACCGCTGGCGATGCTTCGGGTGCCCCGTGTCAACTCACGCAGGGGCGCGTTGATGGCCCTCAAGGTGAAAAACGTAATGGCGACGCTCAGGACCAGGAAGACAGCCGCGGCTGCAATGGAAACCGAGACCGCCTGGTCGCCCATCGTTCGGTTTCGCGCGACGTCAGCGCCCATGCTCGCGACCACCGCGTCTCTTGCAGTCACAATTTGTGATCTGTAGGTTTTTTGAGCTTCTTCGAGCGAAGGTGGAAACTCGTCGGCATCAAACCCGTCCTCCGGCGCGATTTGCCGAACGCTTTCGATTTGAGCCTTGTATTGGATCCAGGCGCTCGAAAGAATCGCAATCTCGTCGGGGGCTTCCCAGGGCTGCCGAAGCTGCTCGAGCTCCTGAAAGCTCTGATCGATATTCTGAATACGGTCGTCGAGCGGGGCGTCATTACGGCTGGCCTTTCCGTAACTCAGATACCGGCGGAAATACACGTCCAGGTCATCCGCATCGAGTTCCATCTTGAGAAGGCTCGATGCGGCGACAAAACTGATCTTTGAAAGTTCGTTGGTGATGCCCTGCAGCCGGTAGACGGTCCAGAGTTGGTATCCCAGAACTCCCAGCGCCAGCAGCACCAGAAGACCCACACTCAGAACCACCCGACGGGAGACGCTCATGACTCGATGTTATAGGCCTTGAGTTTGTTGTAGATGGTCTTAACGTCTACACCGAGCTGTCGCGCAGCCTCCGCCTTATTGTTCCCAGTCTTCTCGAGAGTCCGAATAATGAGTTCGCGTTCTGCATCCGCCATGGTTGTTGTTCCGACATCGAGAACCAGCTTTTGATTCGATGGAGCCGATGATCGGATATACGGCGGCAGCACGGCCGTGTCAATCCATTCGGCTTTCGTCAGCACGACGGCGCGCTCGATCACGTTCCGAAGTTCACGAACGTTGCCCGGCCAGGGATACTTTTTCAGTTCTTCAGCCGCCTCGTCCGAGATTCCTTCGATCGCCGTGCGGTGCTTGGCGTTGAATTCCTTGATGAATCGCTGGGCGAGAAGCGGAACATCCTCCTGCCGTTCGCGAAGGGGGGGCAAATTGATGGAAAACACATTCAGACGATAAAACAGATCCTCGCGCAGCTTTCCTTCC
>DASTBJ010000065.1:0-10247 GCA_035712125.1 Terriglobia bacterium | reverse complement strand
TCCCTTATGTCGCTTCAGTTCGCGGACGACCTGCAGTTCACCCCGTGAAAGATCCATATAGATCCAGTCGCCAGTGCGAACAGAGCCAAGCGGACCACCATCAAGGGCTTCCGGAACGAGGTGCCCGATTGAAATGCCATTGTGACCAAACGACACGCGGCCGTCGGTGACAAGCACCGTCATTGAAGCAAGAGAGGCGGGCTCTGTGGACGAGAGATCCAGTTCCGGCATACCGGCAGCGTGTGGACCGACTCCGGCGACAACAACCATTATGCGCAGCAGCTTTTCGGCGACCAGGTATTCCCACAACCGGGGACGGTTCAAGCCCTGGATTGTCGCAGGATCAATGGGGTTGCCCTGCGACACCTGCCCGTTACTCCAGTTGGCGAGCCATGTGTAGTAAAGATCGTCGCGGCTGACCTTGTGCTTCAGACGTTCCAGAATGCCGTCGGGAGCGGCAAGATCCGCCTGTAGATCGCGAGTTCCGAGGTAATACGCCGCAAGGTAGAGTTTGCGGTCAAACAGATTCGAAGCACGCCGATCGCGCCACCCCATTCGCGCAACTCCCCACGTGCAAAGATTTCCGTGCACGCCGGACATTCCGCAGGACGACGAGAACGGAGTCATCGTCGAGTGCAGGAAATTGCCGTTTGCAGAACGGGCATCCATGATGCGCTGCATCCAGGAACCATCGAGCGTTGGCGCGCGATCTTCGATAAGACGCTTTTCGGCGAGCGTTCTCATTATCGTATCGATTCCGGAGTTTCCGCCGTTTTCGGTCTCGAGCGCCAGGGTGTACACCGAGTTTCCGGGCGCTTCGCGAATTCCGAGAATCTGCGGCACCGTGCGGGCTTTACGGGCGACGTCGGCGACCGTGAGTTTCTTGCCGACAGCATCCGCAAGGTACGTGAGATGCAGAATCCAGGCCGGATGCCCGCCGGTTGCGCTCCAGACCGAAGCGGCGTTGCCGAGGTTCGACCGGATGAGGCCGGCGACGCTCACGCGGCGCTCGCGTTTCTGAATTGCGGTAAGCAGCCGCCGGATAGCGTCGGAAAGCTGCCGATCGGTTGGAGGCTTGAGCAGGATATCGAGCCCCCGCGGCACAATGCCGAATGCCGCCAGCATCATGCGATGGACGATGGACGCCTCGGAAACGGCACAGCCGGCTCCCGGGACGGAAGTACACCGGGCCATCAGGTGTTCCAGATCATCCTTTTCATTTTCTGTAACAAGTCTCTGGTGAAAGCAACGATCCAGCAGACACTTCACACCTGCGTAAACTTCGGTTTTCAGCGGTCGCTGCAGCAGTTGGTCGAGTTCTCCGCGGTCCACCGGAGCCAGGCGGCTACGCAGCGGTTCAAATCGGCGACGATCTTCCTCCGATGCGAACACCTCTCTGCTGATCAACGATGGCAACACCAATGCGAACAGCGGGTGGGCACGCCGGCGCTGCCTTGCCAGATCGGTTTCAGCAAGAGCCCGAAGGTTCCCTGCGAGCATCTTGTCGCAAACACCTAAGACGATGGCGGCGTCGTAGCTGTGCGCTTCCATGTGCGCAGCGAGGCTTCCCGTACAGAGATTGCGAGTCAGAAGACCGTAGTTCGCGCCGTCGGTACCGCGCGCGAGCTCTTCACAGGGGACGTCCTGGGCGATTTCAAACGGCAGGGCGTTGTTCACCCACAGCTGCCGGACCGTTCGACGAATCGTTTCTTTCATCCCGAGGCTCGGCGGATGATCGTCTCCGCCGTGCACGACCGCGATACGGGCGTGACCGCTCATGAACAGTTCGAGAATCCGCTCGCGATCTGGAGCAATACCGGCACTCCGAAGCGTTTCTTCAACAATGGGAGAGATGATGGTGACAGGCTGAGCGCGGCTGATCAGCGCATCCTTGAATTTACCCGAGTGCATTCTCATGAGTTGTCCGGACGGAATCGTGCGGCTGTTATACCAAGAACTATCAGAGGGTTCAATGGAAGATCCTGACCGGAGTCCTATTCCGCGCGCTTCCAGAGCCGGTTCGCCATCAAAAGAAGCTTCTTATGCTCCATCGGAGAAAGAAGATCCCTGGATTCCCGAACGCGCCTTTCCCAGACCGCGAGGTCACCCCTTGTCAAAATTCCGGCACCTTCATTCTTGAGGGCGTAGAAGAGACTCGAATACTGTCCGCAAAGCTCGCGGATGTAGTCAAAAGACTTCCGGTGGATGGCGCACGGGCCAAGGCGGCGAATCGCGTCCTGGTGTGCGGGAGTCGCGTACCCCTTGTGATCCGCAAACCCGTAGCCGGGAAAAGCGGTGTCGAGATCCATCATGAGAGCGTCGCGATACACCTTCGCAACAATGGAGGCCGCGGCGATCGAGAAGTTGATCCCGTCGCCCTTGTCGAAGCTGTTTTGAGGCTGGGGAAGGTCCGGAATGGTCCGGCTGTCGACCAGCACGTGCTGGGGCGCAAGCGGCAGAAGCGACACGGCAAGCTGCATGGCTCGAATACCGGCATGGTAGATATTGAGGCGGTCAATGTCATCGACCGAGACAATCCCGACACCGATGCCCGAAGCCTTCGCGCGAATGGTGACATCCAGCCGGCGCCGCGTTTCTTCGTCGAGTACTTTGGAGTCGTCAATGCCGTCTATCTCGGTGTTTGGTGGAAATACGACTGCCGCAGCGACGACAGGACCGGCAAGAGGGCCCATACCCACCTCGTCAACACCAGCGATATGCACGACACCTGCTTTCCACAGGAGCCGCTCAAAGTGGAGAATTGCGTCCATACGCTTGCGCTCACGCTCCTGATCCTGGAATCGCCGCGACAACGCCTTGTAAAGTTTGCGTGCGCCGGCCCGCGGATCCCGCTGCAATCGGCGGAGGATTTGAGGTGAAATCGAAACTTCACCGGAGGAATACTTCTCCTGGATGTCTTTAAGTGATGACAGACTCATGAAATTTCTATTGATATGGGATCAATTCGCGCATTCAATCCTGTAAAACTTTTCGTCGGCGTTCTCGTCGCAAGTGAAGATCTTGTTCCCGAGGTCGAGTCCCAGCTTCTTGCCCGCTACGGACCGCTGGACTCCAGATCGCCGCTGCTACCTTTCACTTTCACCGATTACTATCGCCAGGAAACCGGAGATCACATCATGAGGATCTTCTTTTCCTTTGAGCGACTCGTCGAAGCCGATCACCTGCCGGGGATCAAGTGCGAAACCAATGCACTTGAAGAAACCTTCGCCGCAGCTGGACGCGTCGAGAAGCGTCCGGTAAATCTGGACCCGGGATATCTCGAAAATTCCAAGATCGTCCTGGCGTCGACGAAGAATTTTTATCACAGAATGTATCTGGGCCGGGGAATCTTCGGAGAAGTCACGATGCATTTTCGGAATGGCGCGTATGAGTTCTTCCCGTGGACGTATCCGGATTACAAATCCCCGGAGTACCAGAACTTCTTTCTCGAACTTCGCGCGATCTATCGGAAGCAGCTTCGTCAGATGTGTCTGCTGCGGAAGTAAGCGACAGCCACGCAGAGAATCCCGACGAAGACAGAAAATACGGCAACGCCCACCATTCCCGTCGTGAGCGTTATCGCGGTGGCGCCAATCATGATAATGACAAGTCCCGATGCGGCGAGTGGCGTCAGTCCGGGCTTGATGCGCAGCAGGCCGGGCAGGATCAATCCAAGGGCGCCAAGTACTTCGGCAACCCCGAGGAACCGCAGAAACCAGCCGGGCAGTGCGATCGGCCCCTGCATCTGATCCAGCGGCAACACCAGCTTAACGGCGCCGGCAAAAAGGAAGAGTCCGGCCAGTAGTATCTGAATGGTCCACAGCAGAATCTTCATAACCGTCACCTACGATTGTAGATCGAATGGCGAGGCGCGAAATCGACAGGAGATCGGGAGACCCGACGATGAGCCTACATCCCGCCGAGTTTACGGCCGCCTATGAGGTGCAGATGGAGGTGAAAAACCATCTGACCTCCATCCGCATTGACGTTAAAAACCGTGCGGTAACCTTTTTCGGCAATCCCGAACTGCTGCGCAAGCTTGCGAGCCGTTGCAAAGATGTGAGCGAGAACCGAGGCGTCCTCTTCCGAGACATCGTTCAACGTCGCGATGTGTTTGCGCGGGCAGAGGAGTACGTGAACCGGCGCCTGGGGCTTGATGTCATGAAATGCGAAGACCTGATCGTCTTCGTAAGCGATCTTGGATGGCAGTTCCTTCTTCGCGATGCGGCAGAAAAGACATGATTCCATAACAGTTTCGGATTGTACCATCGGCCTTATTTCCTCCGCCCAGGCAGTTCCTCAACCTTGGCGAAACCGACCACATGATCTCCGACCGGGAATTCATATACTTCGCGAACCAGACAGTTCGCTATAAGCCATGCTTCGAATTCCGGGTCCTTTCCTCTGAATTCCGCAAGGGCGGCATTGTCGAACCAGACGTCGCCATTCTCGACAAAGCTCACTTCAATCTGAGACGGATATCCGCGGCCCCAGAGTTCTATCCAATCCACCTGCGGATTGAAGTATCGAATCGTGCGGTTGTTCGCATTGAAAACGTCCCAATAGACAACGTCGCCCGGCTTCCAGATGGCACGCATCGCATCCGCGATCTGCAGAGGAGGATTCGACTCCGGTTTGGTTTGCGGGTAGATTTGAAACCCAAAATTGAGAATGAATAATGCGGCAACGGCCAGCGCGAGTCGGTTGTATTTCGTCTTTACTGCCGGCACGATGGCCGAGCCAAAGAGGATGAGCGCAGGCAAGTAGAACAGGCGATAAAACGTGTTATGCGGAAGCCAGAACACGAGGAACACGACATAAGTCACACACCACAAGACCAGGACCGGGAGGAGCCATCTCGCTTCTTCACGGAATTTCGCGGATACCGGCGGAGCCTGGAGAAACCGCAAGACCAGCACAAGGCTGGACGCAAGAAGCGCCACACCCGCAACGATGCTGACAGGAGATCGCTGCGCCAGCACCAGTTTGAGGTTTCCCCCAAATACCAGACGGAAATGACCGACGATCGACGTCCATACATTTCGCGGGACGGCAAAAGAAAACGTCACGTCCTGGGAATGGGAGGCGACCCAGGCCATGAACTGCCCCGGCGTCCGAACCTGTTGTTCAATCGTGAACACCAGCACATAGAGACCGATCGTCGGAAGACCTGCGGCCAGCAGGAATGCAATCACGCTGGCAGCCCGCCGCGCGCCCGTACGATCCTTGTTTCTCAACCACAGGGCGAAAGCGGCGGTGGGAACAAACAGGACAGCCAGTTGATGGAGCAGCATGGCCCCGCACACGATCAGCCCCACGGCAATCGGGCCGGGACGTTCCTTGCGCACGAGAAGCCAAACAGCAAGCAGGATCAGAAACGTGCTCGGAACATAACTACCGGCGTCGGTTGCAAACCTCCACCATGTCGCGGAAAAAGCAAACACCAGCGCCAGACACGACGCAACATAGGCTGTTGCTCCGGTTTCGAGAAGTACCCGGAACAACACAGCGACCGCAGCCGCTCCAGTGACCATGCTGATACCCTGCAGAACCTCAATGGCGCGGAAGTCCCTGCCGATTGCACCCGCGAAGACCCACAGACCGCGACCCAGCGGGCTATAGAGGAGATGATTCGGATGAAACCACGCTCCGCCGGAGCCGGTTTCGATCTCCTGCGCGAACATGATTCCGTCCCAATAGAAGTTCTTGGTCGGAAAACTCAGGTAAACGATCAGTACGGATACGAAAAGCAGGAATCCGTATCGGCGCACACTAGCGCCCGGATGCCTTCACTGCGAAAGTGTAATGCTCCCGAGGGGCTTCAATCAGCCCCGCGGCCAGGAGTTCGGTGACCACGCCATGCGCCATCTGGTCGTAGTACCAGGGGAAGACATCCGTGAGGCGCGTGTATTCTCCGGCGTCGACCTGGGCGATCGTGGTGCGGATGCTTTCGCGGTTCTTCTTGAACCAGGGCAGCACCTTGTCTTTGCCAAAGATTGTAATGAAGGTGCGGTACTTCCGAGCTTCGGCCTCCTCGAGGACCATTCCCTTTTCGGAGCGGAGGCTACTCAGGCTGGTCTTGCTCTTTAACAATCCCCGGCCTATAGAAACCATGGTGTATCCATCGGATTCCCACTGCTCACGTTTCAGGACCCCGGCAAGCCTGGGATCGCCTTCGACCATCCACGCGTAGTAACGCTGGACCAGCCTGCGCGGAGGGCTAACCATGATCGTTTGGTCTTCGAAGAACACATCATGCATGCCGCCGAAAAGAATCCCGCCGACAACGATCTGATAAAGCAGCTGCGCTTTCGGCACATCCTTCGCACCCGTCAGAGAAGCGGCGGCGGTTTCGATCTCCGGCCAGTTGGCGCGGAAGAAACGCGCGTAGTCGGCGGTATGCGTTTGCCAGTTCTTCTCGATCTTCTTGAGATCTTTATCGCGGATCACCGGCAGCATCGGCCGAAAGCTGAATTGATCGAGCTCATCTGCCAGGCGATTCTCCTGAAGGTCTGCAAACAATCGATCCAGGTCGATATCGGATTGCTTGGTTTCCTTGGCGATTTTCTCGATATCCCACTTGTTGTGAAATCCGACCAGCAAAAGCCGCACCTTCTCGTTGGCCAACAGCGTTTCCGCATCGCGCGAAATCGGATATGTGCCGAAGGAAAAATCCGAGTGAATCTTCGGCTTCTCCTGTTGCTTTTGAGAGAGGCCAGTCGTTGCCAGCAGCACTAAAGCAGCAAAGACGTACATTCTCAGTTTCATGTCAGGATCACCACAGGCATTTTAAGCCAAACCGGCGCTTTCGGAAATTCAGATTCGACGGGGGGATCCACCGGTCCCGCCCCTGTTCAATCGGGCGTTTTTAGACCTTGATCGCCTTTGCGGTCAGGATGTTATCGATCTTCAGGAGGCGTTGCAGAACCTCGCCGCCAACGGCGTTATCGACGAGCAGCAGGGCCAGCGCGCGCCCCCCTTCCTGGTCGCGGCCCAGTTGCATGCCGGCGATGTTCACACTGCACTGTCCCAGAACGGTGCCGATGTTACCGATAACGCCGGGCTTGTCATTGTTACTGAAGTAGACCATGTGGCCGCGGGGAATAACCTCCACCGAGAACCCGTCGACGTTGACAATGCGCGGGAGCCGATCCGTAAAAACGGTTCCCGAGACTTTATGCGTCTCGACGTCCGTGCGGATCTCCATAGTAATCAGACTGGTGTAGTTCTCCGGAACTTCGACCCTCGTCTGCTGTACTTTGATGCCACGCAGTCTGGCCACGTGTCCCGCATTGATGAGATTCACACCTTCGCGAAGCGTCGGCGCAAGAAGGCGCTGAACCACGACCGATGTCAGGTAGTTCAGGTTCATCTCGCAAACCTCTCCCGAATACCGGAGGGCCACCGACTGAATACGTCCGTCGGAAATCTGACCGATGAACGATGCCATTTGTCCCGCCAGATCCACGAAGTGCTGGTACTGCTCGACCTGTCTGACGTCGAGTTGCGGAAAGTTAAGGGCGCCGAGAATGGCCTTCTTCAGGAGAAAGTCGGCAACCTGCCGGCAGATGTCTTCTGAAACTTTGCGCTGTGCCTCGACGGTCGAGGCCCCCAGATGAGGCGTTGCAATGAAGTGCTCCTGCTGCAACAGAGGTGTGGCCGTGTTCGGTTCCGTTTCGAAAACATCGAGTGCGGCACCGGCAACCTTGCCGGACTGGAGTGCCGCCAGCAGATCCGCTTCGTTGATGATGCCGCCGCGGGCGCAATTGACCAGGCGCACACCATCCTTCATTCGTGCGATCGTTGTGCTGTTGACCAGATTGCGTGTTTCATCGGTCAGTGGGACATGAAACGTGATGAAGTCGGCCTTTTGCCAGATCTCTTCAAGGCTCACCAGAACGAGGCCGCTCGAAAGCGGCGTATCCGGATTGATGAAAGGATCAAATGCCAGGACATGCATGCCCATCGCCTGGCATTTGCGAGCGACTTCGCTGCCGATCCGTCCCAAACCGACCACGCCGAGGGTCTTACCGGTAATCTCGGTGCCTTTAAAACGACTCTTTTCCCATTTGCCATTCCGGAGAGCGCGATAGGCCTGAGGAATACTGCGCGCCATCGAGAAAAGCATCGCAATCGCATGTTCGGCGGTAGTCGTTGTCGACCCACCCGGCGAGTTCATGACAAGAACGCCGCGCTCGGTAGCCGCATCGATGTCGACATTGTCCACGCCGACGCCGGCGCGCCCGACAACCCGGAGACGGGGAGCCTTTTGGATCAGTTCCCTGTCGATCGTGGTGGCGCTGCGAACGATGATTCCATCCGCTTCGGGGACAAGCTCGAGCAACTTCTCTCGAGTAATGTTGTCATGGACGATCGGAATAATTGCGCCCGTCCGTGCGAGAAGGTCCACGCCCGCCGGATCAATTCCATCCAGAAGTAAAACGTTGAAAGTCGACATGGACTAGAGACGCGCGACGAAGCCCCGGATGCGTTCCAGCGCAGTCTCGATGTTCGCCAGGGAGTTCGCAAACGAAAACCGGAGATACCCCTCGCCCTGAATTCCAAAGGCCGTTCCCGGCAGAGCCGCGACACCACCTTCATTCAAAAGCCTGTCGGCAACTTCTTTGCTGCTGAGCCCGAAGCTCGAGATGTTGGGGAAAAGATAGAACGCGCCGTGAGGTTTTAGACAACGGATGCCGGGAATTGCATTCAATCCATCGACGAAGACGTCGCGGCGTTTGCGGAATTCCTGAACCATGCTTTCGACGATGGGCGTGGTTTCCGGTGAGAATGCTTCAATTGCCGCCAGCTGGCAAAACGTCGACGTACTTGAAACACTGTTGTTCATGAACAGGTTCACGGTTGGAACCAGTTCTTTCGGCACCACCGAATACCCCACACGCCATCCGGTCATCGCGTAGGTCTTGGAGAACCCGTTCACCAGCAGCAGGCGATCTGTGACGCCCGGCACGTCCAGCATTCCGGCCGTTGGGTCGTCGTAATAAATCTCCGAATAGATCTCGTCGGAAAGAATCAGGAGGTCGTGCTCGCGAGCAAGTTTCGCGACACCCTTCAGGTCGTCCAGAGTCAGCACGCCGCCCGTTGGATTTTGCGGTGTATTGATCACGATCATCTTTGTTTTCGGCGTGATGCGTCGAGCCATCTCATCCAGGCTGAATCGAAATTCGCGACGTTCGTCCAGCACGACCTGAACCGGAGTAGCGCCCGCCATCAGAACGGCAGCTTCATAGGCCGGATAGACCGGCGCCGCATAGATCACTTCATCACCCGGATCGACGAGCGAATGAATGATCGCGAAAATCATGACCTTGGCGCCGGGACTGACCAGCACACAGGACGGGTCCACCGCGGCCTTGTGACGTTCCGACAGGCGACGGGCAATGGCTTCTCGCAGTTCACGAACCCCGTTCACCGGAGCATAGTGGGTCTTCCCTTTCCGCAACCACTCCATGCCCGCTCGCACAATAGGGGCCGGGGTGTCGAAATCGGGCTCGCCGATCTCAAGGTGAACGATGTTCTTTCCCTGTCTTTCCAGTTCCGTGGCGCGAGCGAGCGTCTCGAAAGCAGCTTCGCCCTGAACGCCCTGCATCCGTTTCGCGATTCTATTTTTCGTCTCGATTTTCAATTCCGATCCTGACTGCGGGTACTCAATGAGGGCCGCACGAAATAAAGCGCCTGCAGTATATCATCAGGGACATGGACACGTGGGTACGCGTTGGCACTGTCGGCGACCTCATGCCGGATGGCCTCGGGATCAACGTAAAAGCTGATGGCATAGGCATTGCGGTCTTTCAGTGGGAAGGGAAAATCCATGCCGTCGAGGACATATGTCCCCACCTTGGGTTTCCTCTAAGTGAAGGAATCGTCCAGGACGGCGAGATTATCTGCGGTTGGCATGGATGGCATATCTGTCTTGAGGATGGGTCGTGCCGGCGCGAAAAGCAACGCGCGAAGGTGTTTCCGGTTGAGCTGAGGGGAGAGGAAGTCTGGGTACAGGTTTGAAGGGAATTTTGAGATTGGACGAATCCTGCATTTCAAATCCTGAAACTTTAAATCTCAGATTGGACTCACGCACATCCTCGGGACAGTCCAATCTGAGATTTCCAATTTCTGATTTGAAATGCAGGATTCGTCCAATCTCAAAATTTCTATTTCCCTTTTCTTAAGAGTTTCCGTACTCCACCCGACGTGGCGGCAATGACATCCGTCGCGACGTTGGCAAAAAT
>DASTBJ010000064.1:0-6372 GCA_035712125.1 Terriglobia bacterium | reverse complement strand
ACAACGATATCGATCCTGTGACAGGACAGTGGAGCCCCACGGCGCCGAACTGGTTCAACCGGCACGAATACACGCTGAGCTACGGCGGGCCGATCGTCAAGAACAAGACGTTCTTCTTTGCGTTGTGGGAACAGCGCATCGAAAACCAGCGCACCACGCAGCGTCCCGTCGTTCTGACCGACTGCGCGCGTAACGGCATTTTCCGTTACTACGACAACTGGGTGAATGGCAACGTCAATACCACGCCTTCGACTGGAGCCAACGCAACGCGCCCGGTTGTGGATGTTTTCGGCAATCCCGTCGCGCCAACGACGAACCCGAACGGGACTCCGTTTACCGGACAGTTGCGCTATTACAGCGTGTTTGGTCCACTGGCCAACACGCCGACACGGCCCGATTGTTCCGACGCCGTGCTCTCTGGAGGGTCCTGGGATCCACTGCGTGCGACACCGGATCAAACGGGTTTGATCAAGAAATATCTGGATGCGATGCCGAGAGCCAATCGATTCGACGGCGGAGATGGTTTGAATACCGGGGTTCATCAGTGGCTGCGCGGTTCACGAAGCAATGGCAGCCTGGCCATCGGCGCGGGAACCGACACCGATACGGATCGCAAACAAATCAACTTCAAGATCGATCACAACTTCAACGCGAATCACAAGGCTGCGTTCAACTACAGCTACGAATGGACCGATGCAGACTACGCGCTCTCCACGTGGCCTTCCGGTTACGCGGGTTACACGGCGCGCCGGCCAACGGTGCTCACGGCCAGCTTCACATCCACTCTCAGTCCAAACCTGCTGAATGAAGCGCGATTTGGATACCGGCGAAATGAACTTGTCATCTACCCGGCGTACGAGCGCCCGGATGACGAGGAAGCCCGGCAGGCCGGCCTGGACATCATGATTCAGGGGAACGAGGGATTCCCCATCATGTTCGTGCCGGCAACGGTAGGCGGTATGAATCCGTCGACCTACATTTGTCAGGCTCCCGGTATTGCCGGGACAGGATGCGCCCAACAGGGTAACAAGGGACCTCTCACCACTTATGCGGACACCATGAGTTGGGTGCGCGGCAAGCACGCCTTCAAGTGGGGCGGCGAATACCGATCGGGTTACTCGTCTGGATGGGCATCTCCGACGGCGCCACTCCCGCAAGGACAGGGCGGTGGCGGATTGAATGCCACGCAGGCGTTTCAGAACACCACGAACTTTACCAACATGGCTTCGAACAACCAGACGCTGGCCGCGCAGCTGCTCTATTTCCTGTCTGGCTCGGCCAACAATGTCCAGCAGTACTATTTCCTCCAGAACTCGGAGGATCTGACGAAATGGGAGAACTACCTGACGGTCGACCGCAAGATCATCGACACCCGCCAGAACGAATTCGCGCTGTTCTTTAAGGACGATTGGAAGGTTCGGCCGTCGCTCACGCTCAACCTGGGACTTCGTTATGAGTATTACGGTGTTCCTTATGAGAACAATGGCCTTGCAACGGCTCCGATCGGTGGCGGTATCGCGATGTTTGGTGTGTCCGGCAGGAGTTTCGATCGTTGGTTGCGGCCCGACAATGGCGTGGATATGAGTCTTGTCACCACGCCCGAGTTCGTCGGTCCCAACACGGTCAATCCCGACAAGACGATTTATCGCAACGACTGGGATAACTTTGGCCCGGCCGTCGGCTTCGCATGGGAAGTTCCGTGGGGCGGCAAGGGAAAGACCAACGTTCGTGGCGGTTACCAGATGACGTTCTCCGGCGGCGGTCGTGCGCAGCCTATCGACAACTTCATCTTCTCCAACCCGGGATTCCAGCATCTGGCCATCACGCAGGGTCCGAGCGATGGCAGTCTTTTCGATTTGAACGATGTCCCCGGCGCGGTTCCCGTACCACCAACGTCGATGCCGATGCAGCCGATCCCGGTGCTGAAGCTGAATCAGAACGGCGCCGCTTTCGATTACAACATTTCGACGCCCTATGTTCAGAACTTCACACTGTCGGTCACACGCCGCATCAATCCTAAGGTTGAAGTGGACGTGCGCTATATCGGAACGCGTGGACTGAAACTGAACGGTAACTACAATCTGAACGTTCCCAACGTGTTCTACAACGCTCCGCTCTTTGATGCACTGGAGCGAACGCGCCGGGGTGAAAACGTGGAGTTGTTAGATCAGATTTTTATGGGGCTGAGCCCCGCTGCCGGGTCGCCCGCCGTTAATGGCACCACCGTTCGGGGCTCCCAATACCTGCGGCAAAACACCACTTTCCGGACAAACCTGGCGAATGGAAACTACTCCGCCGTAGCGACCTCTCTCGACTATTTCAACGGTACAGGCTCGGGTTCTACGGGGACGGTTCCGGGAGTTGCCGGCGAACGTGGCACCGTGCTGCGTCGCGCGAACCGAGGATTCAATGTTCCCGGCGGCACAACGATAGCGGGCGGTCCGGTGATTCCCGCGGGTCTGTTCCCCGAAAACTGGATTTCGGTGAACCCGCAGTTCAACCAGGCAAACTACTACTCCGACTCGGGCAGTTCGATCTATCACTCCGTGCAGCTTCAGGGCACGTTGCGACCGACCTACGGCATCAGCTTCCAGGGAACTTACCTGTGGTCCCGCGCGCTGGGCATCTCGTCGACCAGTTACACGAACCCGGCAGAACGCGAGAAAGAGTACATTCTGGCGGGGAACCATCGGACGCATGAGTTCCGGGGCAATGGCACGTTCGAACTGCCGATTGGTCCCAACAAGGTGTTCTTCCCGAATAGTTCAGGCTGGGTTGCACGTTTGATCGAACGTTGGGAAACCAGCTTCATCATCAATGCCAACACGGGCTCGCCAACGAGCATTACCGCGGGCAACATGCTCTACGCGAACGGCGTCGCGGATGTTGTGAAGCCTATCAGCCTTCGTTCAGGTGAGGTCACCTGGGGCCTGCCGGCCGGAAACCAGCTCGCCGGCACCTACTTTGGCACCGGTACTTTCAGGGAGGTGGACGATCCTCAGTGCGCTGCTGTAACGACGTCGCAGAATTTGCAGGGTTTCTGCACCCTCAGAGCAGTAGCGGATAGTTCGGGGGAGATTGTGTTTCAAAATCCGAAGCCCGGCACGCGGGGAACCCTCGGAAGGCAAACCATCGAGAACCCGGGATCCTGGGAGTTCGATGCCAATATCCGCAAGACGTTCCGTATTTCGGAATCGAAGAGCTTACAGGTGCGTCTGGATGCCACAAACATCCTGAATCACCCGAGCCCGAACAATCCAAGCTTTAACCTGACCGATACGACGGAGTTCGGTCTGATCAACGAGAAGAACAACAATCGGCGTGAGTTCCAGGCGCAACTGCGCTTCTTGTTCTGATTTGAAGAAATGGTTAATGGTCAATAGTTAATTGTTATTCGTTATCGGCAGTGGCGTTTCGCGCAGTCGTTTTTAAAGATGCGCCGAAGGCGCATTCGAAATTAACAAATAACAATTAGCTATTAACCGTTAACCATTTCTTCTTCCGATTCCCGATTTCTGGCATCCGCCCCCGTTTTCTTATGCGACACTGGGTCGGTAACGAATGAAAATCGGCCTTCCGAAAAGCCTCGGAAACTGGAAACTTGGTTTTGCACTCGCGCTGACAACCGCTTTGTTCTGGGGCATCCTGCCCATTGCCCTGAAGGTCGCTCTCACCGAACTCGACGCCTGGACCATTACGTGGTGCCGATTCGCCGGCGCTGCCCTTGCCGTTGGCCTATGGCTTGCATTTCGCCGAGAACTGCCACTGAGCGCGTTGCGCGACCGAAAGGTCTGGCGATGGCTGCTCCCCGGGTGTCTGGGCCTGATCGGCAACTATGTCCTCTACGTTCTTGGCCTGCGGTACACCTCTCCGGCCGTCACGCAGGTTGTAATGCAGATCGCGCCCATTCTGCTGCTCGTTTTTGGAATGTTCGTGTTCGGCGAACGGTTCTCCCGGCTGCAGTGGTTTGGCTTTGCGGTTTTGGTCATCGGGCTTGCCGTCTTCTTCAACCGTCGATTGCCCGAACTGATCAACCCGGCTGCCGGCTGGTCCTTCGGTATATTACTGCTCGTCTTCAGTTCCATCAGTTGGGCGATCTACGGCGTCAGCCAGAAGCAACTGCTCCAGCATCTCGATTCAGCCCAGATTCTGTTTCTCGTCTACGTGGGAGCTGCCGTGATACTGCTCCCGACGACAACACTCAACGCGCTGTTGCACCTTCATCGGCCGGCGTATATCGCGCTGTTCTTCGGAGTGCTGAACACGGTCGTTGCCTACGGCGCGTTCGGAATGGCGTTGGAAGTCTGGGAGGTGTCCAGAGTCAGTTCCGTGGCCGCCTCTGCGCCATTGTTCACCGTCGCCGGATCTCTGATCGGCGCACACCTGGCGTTTTCGTGGGTGACCCCGGAGGCATTGAATGCCCTTAGCCTCGCAGGGGCTTTCAGCGTTGTGGCTGGAAGTATGATCAGCGCTCTTGGCAGCCGGCGAAAAAAGCAGGCTAGTCGAGCGTCTTAACAAGGTTGGAGCCGCCAAGCTGGTTTATCTGCTGCAAAATCCATTGCTGGCGGTCGCGGACATAGGGGCCGGGCGTTTTCACCCGGTACCGTCTGGGATTCGGCAAAACAGCAGCCAGCAATGCAGCTTCCTCGCTGTTCAGGCGCGATGCCGGCTTGCGGAAATAATGCTGTGCTGCGGCCTCGACACCGTAGATTCCGTCACCGAATTCCACAATATTGAGGTAAGTCTCGAGGATTCGGCGCTTGTTCCAGAAGGTTTCCAGCAAAACCGTGAAATAGGCTTCCACGCCTTTCCGTACCCACGAACGCCTGGACCAGAGGAATAGATTCTTGGCGGCCTGTTGCGTCAACGTGCTCGCGCCTTTCGTCCGGTTGCTTCGACCGTTATGACCAATCGCGCGCTGAATCGCCGCGATATCAAAGCCATAGTGATTCGGGAAGTTCTGATCCTCCGAGGCAATCACGGCGGCGCTCATTACAGGCGCGATCTTGTCGAGGCTGACCCATTTGTATTTGGGGGAATACTTACCTTCTGCAAACCAGGAACCAATCCGGCGTTCCACCATCAGTGCTGAGAAGGGAGGGGCTAAAAATCGGAGAAGGATGACGGCAAGAAGCGACAACGCAATAAAGCCTAGCCCACCCTTGAGGAGAAGGACTGCGATACGGCGAAAGCGGGGGCCTAAACGCATTCACGTTCCGCTATGCGGATTCTCTGCATCATTTTGCAGGTTAAGCCAGGCGCGCCTCCCGGTCAAACGCTGTGTGTATAATGTCAGCACTTTATTAGGAAGGGGATTCCATGATGCGCAAGGAAGGCGGGGCGCGGTGGCAGCATGTTCCACGTCGGATCGCCATGGCCGCGCTGCTCGCCTCGAGTCTTGCCATCGCCGCCGGCAGCCAGAATTTCAAGGATCCCACCGAAGGCGAAAGACCGGACGCGGAATTCCAGATCGCCCGGATTATGTATGGAACGTCCGCGCGCGCAGGCTCACGGGGAATCGCTCAGCCGATGTGGGCCGTCGATTATCCCCTCGCTGAGGCTCATTTCCTGCCCGCATTGCGACGCTATACCACCGTCGATACCGCCGAAGATACGCGCCATCTTGCATTGACCGATGATCGGATTTTTCAGTATCCGTTTATCTGGATACAGCAGCCCGGATACTGGAACCCGACCGGGAAGGAAGTG
Organism: Terriglobia bacterium; assembly: GCA_035712125.1. Lineage (GTDB taxonomy): Bacteria > Acidobacteriota > Terriglobia > 20CM-2-55-15 > 20CM-2-55-15 > DASTBJ01. The sequence goes on along the minus strand of DASTBJ010000064.1, from coordinate 663 downwards.
GAGCGCCTGCGGGAGTATCTGCTTCGCGGCGGCTTCCTCATGCTCGACGATTTCCACGGACGCGATTGGGACAATTTCGAGTACGCGATCTCGCGTGTGTTCCCGGACCGCGAACTCGTCGATATTCCGAAAGATGATCAGGCCATGCAGATCTTCTTCTCCATCGATCAGCGCACACAGATTCCCGGGGACCGGCACCTCGGAAGATTCTTCAACAGATCATTCAACGGCGAGGCGGTGGCACAAATGGAAGGTCCGCCGGAGTGGCGCGGGATCTACGATGATCACGGCCGATTGATGGTCGCCGCAAACTACAACATGGATATCGGGGACGCGTGGGAGCACGCCGATGATCCGGGCTACCCGCTGCCGATGACAGCGTTTGCGTATCAGCTTGGTGTGAATTACGTCATCTACGCCATTACTCACTGACTCAAGAGAAAGAAATCAGAAATTTTGAAATTGGACGAATCCTGCATTTCAAATCCGAAATTGGAAGTCTCAAATTGGACCGTCCAATCTGAGATTTCCAATTTCGGATTTGAAATGCAGGATTCGTCCAATTTCAAAATTTCTGTGCCGTCGTCCTGATTCTCCCGTTCACTGCCCCCGTTTGACATTCTGTCGCTCCGGCATATTTATCCTCGCTATGCAACCCGTCAT
>DASTBJ010000063.1:0-11440 GCA_035712125.1 Terriglobia bacterium | reverse complement strand
ATCAATTCTCCTTCGTCGGTTTGCATTACCAGCCGGACGTTGAGTGTTGTTGCTCCATCCGAGCGCAGCGATTGCCAGTCGCTCCCCCCGGACAGGATCTTGCCGCGCAGGCGTTCACCTTCGAACCGGCCACCCGCGATTTCTCCGATGCGGCGGTCGTAACCGGGAGTTGCGCCGATTATGCTTGGCGGTTTCACTTCGATCTGAAAAACGAAGAGGGGCTTGCCGCGCAGTTCCGTCAGTTCGCGCGGCAAAATGCGAGATAAGGGTTCTGTGTTCATCGTTTACGGTTTGGTGAAGTAGGAGTCCTTCAGCGCAAGTCCGGGATCGACCACTTTGTATTCGAACACCTGCTCGTGTTTCGGGCGCTCGGGATAGCGAAGAGTCATCACGTGCGGCAGTCGCAAATCCGGCATGACTTGCCGGTATTGATTGAACTCCGCTTCGACGCGCCGCGTCGGAGCTTTCAGGCGTTCGTGCAGAATTCGGCGCGGCACAAAGTCCTGATCCACGAAGAAAGTGTAACGGTCGACGTCTGACGTTGCTACCAGCACAGGACTACCTTCCGCGCGCCCTTTCTTGAGATCGAATCCCGATCGAATCTTTATGAGAACCGCCGGCAGCCGCAGGTCCGTCACATTACGAATGGCCTGTTCAAGCTCCATCGAAAATTCTGTTCCGGCGAAGCGCTTGTCGCCATTTGACCGGGCGGTCGTGCCATCGAACGTGACGGTCCACTTGCGACTCGTAACCTTCATTTCCCACCGCAGCTTCGTGGGGACCGCGGCTTCAACCAGTTCCGCAGTCCAGTTTCCGATGCTCGCGGGATCGCCCTTGAGAGTCATCTGACCGTCGTTCTTGGAAGTAATGGCATAGTAGACCAGGTTGAGTGGACCAACCTTTTGCGTCATCAACTCGACAACATCGACGGCAGACTTTCCGGCCCATTCGTCAGCGGCGAGTTTGAAGTGGGCATTGGCGGTATTGGGAGATCTCACGACAACCTTGCTTTCAGCGGGCCTGAAACCTTCGGCTTCCACCTGAAGGGAATACTCGCCATCAGGGAGTTCCTCGAGTAATCCGCGACCTTTAGTGGTGGACATCGTACTTCGATAACCATTCGGTCCGTTGATTGAGGCCGTACAGTCCGGTTCGCATTCGAGCTCCAGAGAACCCAAGACCGGGTCGAGTTTGAAAGATCGGCGGACAACTTCGCCCGCACCGATCTTGAGCGTTTCATTCTTCGGCCTGTAGTCCGGCGCGGTTACTGCAAGTGTCATGGTGCCGGCAATGACAGGTGTGCTTGTCTGCCTGGCGGCTGGCCTGCCGGTTTCGTTGTTAACGGAAACGGAGCAGGCGGGTTCGCACTCAACAACCAGAGTGCCCATCCGATTCTGCTTCTTGATCTCACTGATGAGGTCTGCGCTCATTTTCAACCGGAGGAGTTCCTTTTCCCGGGCTTCATCGAGAGCGAAGGCCACCCCGTTCTGCGTGACCCTTTCGCGCGTGATGTTCCGCCGCAGTGTCTCCGCAGATTCCGCCTTCCAGTACTCCAGGACTTGCTCCCAGGTTAGAGGACGAGTGCTACCGGCCTGAGGAGCGGCTGGCGAGGTGGTCAAGACCAGCATTAGAAGAATCACGGTAATTGAGATATGCAGGCTGATTCTTTTCATTGGTTTTGAATGTTCACCTTTTCAAATTCTTCCTGCGCGGCTTCGGACTTTCTCTGCAAAGCACGCGCCTGTTCGACGACTGGAGCAAGCTCCCGCTTGCCCTGACCTTTTGCCAAGACCTGCTGCGACAGCTCCGCGGCTTTTGCGTATCGTCCACTTTGGAAAGCAGCATTCGCTTCCTTCAGCAGACGACTTAATTCTGCGCGGGCTGATGTTTGTTGGACGGGAGGGGCCGGTGCGGCAGGGTCCGGAATATCCCCGAGAGCGATTTGCACTTTCTGAATCTCGGATCGAACGTCCGTAATCTCCGTTGCGACCTGCCATTCTGCGGAGATGCGATTCAGATACCCTTCTGCACTTGCCAGCAGTGCCCGCGCTTCATCCGGGTCGAGACTCTCATCGGCAAGGCGAACGGTTTCTGTGGCCACTATTCGATAAATTTCGTCGGCTGTTGCAGATGTTTCGAGCGGCGTCTTGAGCTTCTCGCTGATGGCGGCGAGGCGTTTTCGAAGGTCGTCTGTGCCGGTCTTCTCGAGCCGGTGCGCCGCGTGCCAGACATCCAGCTGGTTATTTTCCGTTTCGATTTGATCGAGGTTCCGCAGACGGCTGTATCCAAACTGTTCCGGATTCTGGCTCGAGCGGATAAGCACCCATGAATCCATGGCATTCGGAGGCAGGTACTGAAGAAGTTCGACAGGTACGCCGGTCTGCAGTGTTCCTGTCGTCGCTGTGGAATCGCTTGGTTCACGATGCAGCGAAGTGGGAGTATCTACAACAGCCTTCCCCACAGCCATAAATGCAGGGGTGCGGCCTCGTTCAACCGCAAGAGTGATCGCAACCGTAAGAGCGACTATGGCAGCAAGAAGCGCCACTTTTGCCGCCGCCCTGTATCCTCGATTTTCAGCTAAAGAATCCACGCTCGATCCTATCAATACAAAAGGTTTTCAGTTGGTTGTCTGAAACAGAATTCTCTCGCATCCGGAGGATTATTTGGACAAGAAAACAACAGCCATAAAAGAACTTTGCGTCCTGGCATAAATGGACCTCCGATGGGACCGTTAAACCGCCCGTTTACGATGCCACGATTCAGATAGAATGAACAAATCTAGCTGAAAAGGAGAGACCCCATGAACCTGCGTTCAGCGTGGCTGATCGTTGTAGCGTCTGTAATCTTGTGCGCCGGCAGTCTGTCCTATCCAGGCGGACAGGTTAAGGACGTCACCATCGATAGGGACGATCAAACAACAACAATCGAATGCAAGGCCACCGCGGTGTCCATCAGCGGTGATGACAATAAGGTTACGGTAACGGGTGATTGCTTCAGATTAACTGTTAGCGGCGACGACAACGAAGTGAACGCCATGACGGTAACCACACTGGCCGTTTCCGGAAGTGACAATACCGTCTCCGTGGACACGGTTGCCTCAGTGGCAGCTTCGGGCAGTGACAACAAGATCACCTGGAAGAAGGGCGTTGGCGGTAAGCGCCCGGAGGTCTCAGACAAGGGAGAGGACAACGAGATTAAGGAAGGTGGAAACTAGGGCTTACCGTTAAGTTTGAGCCCACCCTAAAGGAATTCAACAACCCGCCGATACGTGAGATAGCGCCGGATTTTCGGAATTTCATGTACCTGCTGACGTCCGGCCAAGAACGCTATTTTTCTGATACTTATGAAGGACCGACAGCACCCAGGAAGGGACTCACGGAATGGCGACCAGGGCTTTGTGCTCGTGGCAGTCGCCCTTGTTCTGGTCGCGCTGCTTGGAGTAGTGGCACTCGCGGTAGATACGGGCGTCCTCTACGGCGCGCGAACGGCCACTCAGGAAATTGCCGATGCGGCCGCGATGGCCGCCGCTTTCACCTTCACCAATACTCCGACCGCCCCGCAGCCTGCGACGGCAACAAATCACGCGTTGGGCGTAGCTTTGAATAACGCCGTGATGGGACAAGCGCTCTCTGCCGGCGATGTAACAGTCACGCCGGACCTGGCCAATCGCAGGGTTACCGTTTCGATACGCACCCGGCAGAGGACTTACTTCGCAAGGGCCATCGGAATGGGATCGGTCGACATCGCTGCGACCGCGACAGCCGAATCCGCCCGATATGCGACGGGCTCGGCGTGTGTGAAACCATGGTTTCTTCCCAACGTTGCGTTGAGTGGTGGGGCTGTTTGCACCGACGAATGCAATGCGGCGCGGCTGTTGATCGATCCGGTTGCCAAGGAGGTCACGACCTTCGGCATGTCCATGATCGGAAAGCAATTTACGGTCAAGCCCCAGGACCCGGCGCAGGCCCTGAGCCCCGGCAACTTCTACGCAATCCAATTCCCTGATTCACGCGGCGCGGCCGGTTATCGCGACGATATCGCTACCTGCCAGAGCCCTTATATTCGCTGTGGCGACAGAGTATCAGTGAAAACAGGAAACATGGTCGGCCCGACAGTCCAGGGCGTCCACCTCCTGATCGGAAATCCGTCGCGGTTTTCCTGGGTTGGTCCCGGACAATACGAGCGGAAGGCGGACGGAAAGATTCTCGACATTAGTGAAAATGTGATCCTCGTCCCGATCTGGAGTTCGTGCGGAAGCAATTTCTGTCCGTCCGCGCAGATTAAATCCGGGGAGCTGGTAGTCGTTGGGTACGCCGCGATCTTCCTGGAGGGAATGTCCGGGGACTACGTTGTCGCACGGCTGCTCGGCATCTCTTCCTGCGGACCTCTGGTTGCGCCGACCGTTACCGGCGGATCGACTCTATCGATTCCCCTTCGCCTGGTTCACCCTTAGGCGCTGTTCTAACCAGGTACATCGGAAACTCAGTTCAGGCCGCGTGCGTGTCCATTACCATTCCCGCCTTTGCCATTTCCATTGCCGCCCGGTGCGTTGCCGTAGGAGTTGCCCCGCCCATTGTTTCCGGTGCTGCCGGTCTCGCCTGCACCACTGCCTTCGCCTGATCCAGATCCGGTTCCGCTGTCGCTGTCGCCGGACCCTCCAAGCGCGACGACAAGCTTGTTGAAGGTGTCTTTAACGGAATCGCCGATTTGGGTACCGAAGGTGAGAACGAGAAGTGCTACGAGCGCAAGCATGACGGCGTACTCGACGGTTGTTACGCCCGTTTGTGTTGAAGTGTGGCACCGCGTGTGCACCTGTGTATCGCCTCCGTGCGTTTTCTTGCCATTTCCTGTTGATCCAAATTCCCGAGAAACTTCCTGTTCGCGGACCTGCGACACGCGGTCTATGCCGCCACAAAAGTGTCGTGGCGCGTCATCGAAGCGTCAATTCTTTTCCGGAAAATTGACAGAAATACAGGGCGCAGATTCGGTCTATTGACGCGTGCGAGGAAATTTGCGTTGCGCCCTCAGGCCCGAATCAGCGCGCCCCAGGGCGTACAGTTTTGGATGAGGGTGTCACTTAAGGCCAGTTCGATAGTTCGGCGTGATAACCGCGCGTGTTCACGTGCGATATTTTCAGCACGGGTTCCCTGTCTGTTCCGTATCGCTTCAATGATGGACTGGTGTTGATCCTGTCCGATTTTCAGCATCGTTACCGCCGCGGGCAACTGTGAATGGGTAAACACCAGCGAGCCCGGCGCCCCGAAGGGAAGCGATGTCACTCGTTCCACCGTCCACGACAGCATGGGGGAGTTGGCCAGCCTCAGCAGTTCCGCGTGGAAGCCGTCGTTCAATTCGAGAAAACGACTGAGCGTCACCAGAGTCAATTCCGAAATCGACGTCATTTCAGCGTAGAACTGACGTAACCCATCCAGTTCGGAGCCGTCAACCAGGCGTTCGGCGGCGAGCCTCGCGGCGGTGCCTTCAAGAACCCCACGAACTTCGATGGCATCCCAGACGTCTTCGATCGTAAATTTACGAGCAAAAAATCCGCCGGATGCAGAAGCTTCGAGGAAGCCTTCATGTGCCAATGTCTCCAGTGCGAGTCGAATGGGAGTTCGGGAAACCTGCAGTCGAGCTACCAGGGATAATTCCGACAGCCGTTCGCCCGGCTGAAAGTCTCCTCGCAGCAGCATTTCGCGAAGCAGAACAAGAGCTCGCCCCTTCTGAGAACTGTCGTCGGATCCTGCCTTTTGAATCTCCTGACTCATCCACTTCCCCCTAAATTTGCATGCATAGAGTCATCAAGCCATCGGGGCTCTGCATTCAAAATATCCGCAAATAAACGATTCTCTTGACTTGGATCGGGCGAATCACTATTGTCCACCCAATTCTTGCATGCAGAACGTTTATTTTGTTGCATCCAGTGAGAGCCTGTTTGCGCTGATCACGGATGCTGACCTGGACGGTCGCTGTGGAGGCAGAACAACCAGACGTTGCACGGATGCATACGAAGGACGGTTATCGAATGTTCCTCTCCCGATAGCTGTCCGGCTGGACGCCACACTCAGGTACTGACGCCTGCCAACGCTGGTAGGCCGCTGTCAATGTACTGCGTTGTAGACGACGAATTTCGCCCAATCGTTGGCAAACCCTGGGGCGAGCTATTCTTGGGGGGATTTCAGATGAGGAAGACATCGACGCTGTTTTTTCTTGCGATGTTCCTGTTAACGGGTATTGCTTCCGGACAGAGCAGCAATGCTTCCATCAGTGGATTTGTTCAGGACGCGTCGAAGGCGTTTGTTCCTGGCGTCACTGTGACGGCGACAAATACGCAAACGGGAATAACCAGCACCACCGTCTCGAACGAGACAGGGACCTACACGATTCAGAGTCTGTTGCCGGGGCCCTATCGCCTCACCGCAACGCTGCCCGGTTTTCGGACCCACACAATCAATGACGTCGACCTGGGATCCGGTGTCGCCGCCCGCTACAACTTTGTTCTTGAAGTGGGCGAAGTGAATTCGACTGTTGAAGTGACGGCCACTACGGGGGTACTGCTTTCCGATTCATCCGCAAGCATTGGCCAGGTGCTCAATGAGGAAAAGGTCCGAGACCTTCCTATGGTCACCAATAATGTCCTCGACCTCATGAAAACCATGGCGGGAGTTCGAGGCCAGGGCCTCGGCGAGACGACATCTTTTGCGGGAATCAGTACGGGAATGGTAAATACCGTGCGCGATGGCCTGAGCGTTCAGGATGGACGATACGCGGCCGGTGTCGGCTCGACCACCTTGATGAATCCGGATATGGTTGGCGAGTTCCGCGTCATTATCGCTCCGGTTGATGCCGAGATGGGGCGCGGTAATGGACAGGTTCAGATCCTCACAAAGTCCGGCACTAACCGCGTGCGCGGCAGCGCCGTATGGACCTTCAGAAACTCTGCGCTCGATGCGAATACGTGGAGCAACAACCGGCAGGTCGTCAATGGAGTGTGGGATCCGGCGGAGCCCACCTGGATCAATCGTCATCAGGGGACGGTCAGCGTCGGTGGACCAATCATTCCGAACCACACTTTCTTTTTCGTTTTGTACGACCAGCAGTTTGAACGACAGCGTCAGACCGTTCGGCCCGTTGTCCTGACGGATTGCGCGCGTAACGGTATCTTCCGATATTGGGAAGGCTGGGCAAACGGCAACACCCTCACGCCCACGAACCCTGTCGGTGGAAATCCGACGATCGCCTCCGTGGACTCTTTCGGCAACCCTGTGCGTCCGGCGACGAACCCCAACGGAACGCCGTACACAGGCCAGTTGCGCTATTTCAGTGTATTCGGCCCCGTGACAAACACGCCCCAGCAGCCGGATTGCTCGGACGCGCAGGTTGGCGGAACGCCCTGGAACGCGCTTCGAACGCAGCCTGATCCCTCCGGTATCTCTCAGCGATACATTTCGCTGATGCCGCACGCAAACACGTTTGATGGCGGCGATGGTTTAAACACGGCGGTTCACCAATGGGTGCGGTCCGGCCACAACGACGGGAATTTCGGGTTGGCGAACGGCAGCAACTCGGATACGGATCGTAAGCAAATTAACCTGAAGGTCGATCACCATTTCAACCCGAGCCACAAGGTTGCCGTGAACTACAGCTATGAATGGATCGATGGGGACTACCTGCCCAGCATCAACGTATGGCCGGGAGGATACACATCGGAAGTCATACGGCGTCCCAGGGTGTTCACCACGAATTTCACATCGACCCTGTCGCCGACACTGCTGAATGAAGCGCGTTTTGGATATCGTTCCAATCAACACGTCATTTGGGCCCCATGGGAAGTCACCGATCCCGAACTTGCCGCAGTGCCCAAGTCGCTTCAATTGCAGGGTGGGGAGGGCTTTCCGATCAGCTACTCTCCGGCAGCAGTTGGTGCCATGAGCCCCAATGCATTCAGCTGCCTGACCAACTGCGCTCAGCAAGGCAATCGAACACCGCTTTATGACTTTGCGGACACGATCACCTGGAACAAGGGAAAACACACGTTCAAAGCGGGCTTTGATTATCGTTACGCGTACACTAGCGGGTCCGAGACGCCCACGGCTCCGATTCCTCGCGCAACAGGCGGACAGGGTTTGAATCCAAACGCATCTTTCGCGAACAATTCAAGTTTGCCGGGTCTTGTTCCCAACAATCAGACAACCGCCAACCAGTTGCTGTACTTTCATGCGGGTTCCCTCAACCAGGTGTTTCAGTACTACTTTTTGCAACAGTCCCAGGATTTGACGCGATGGGATAGCTACCTTTCGGTTGAGGGCAACCGAAAGATTACCGAGCCTCACCAGAACGATTACAACATCTTCGTGAAAGACGACTGGAAGGTCAGTCCGTCTCTAACGCTCAACCTCGGTGTGCGGTATGAGTATTACGGCGTTCCCTATGAGGGGCATGGCCTGACGATTGTGCCCGTCGGCGGCGGATCGGCTTTGTTCGGGGTTTCCGGCCGCAGCTTTGACGTCTGGATGCGTCCGGATAACGGAGTCGACATGAGCCTCATGACGCAGATGGAATTTGTCGGACCAAAGACTGTTAACGAAGGCCGTTCGATTTACGACAAGGACTTCAACAACATTGGCCCTGCGGTCGGGTTTTCATGGCAGATGCCGTTTTTCGGGTCAAAACCGACCACCTTGCGCGGCGGATATCAAATCACCTATGCCGGTGCCGGAAGGCTTGGCAATTACAGCAACTACCTGTTTTCGAACCCGGGATTCCTGAATCAGGCCTTGTCGCAGGGTCCGCTGAACGGAACGTACTTCGACACGACAAATCTCCCGGGGCTGGTTCCTGTCACGCCCAGCGCCGCACCGATGCAGCCGGTTCCTTTGTTGAAGACCAACCAGGCGATGAACGCTTACGAACAGAACTTCAAGACTCCCTACATTCAGAACTTCACGATGTCTATAAATCGTGACATTTCCCGCAACGTGAATCTTGATGTGCGCTATGTGGGTACCAAGGGAGTAGGACTGCTGGGAACGATCAATCTAAATGCTCCAAACGTCTTCTACAACCCTGCGTTGTTCGATGCGTTCGAACGAACACGTCGAGGTGAAAACGCCGAACTGTTCGATCAAATTCTGATGGGATTGAATATTAACCAGGGGGTGGCAGGATTTGCTGCCGTGGATGGTGTCACCCAGCGCGGGTCAGCACATCTTCGACAGAATGCGACATTCAGAACGGATCTGGCGAACGGTAACTTCGTGAATCTCGCCAATTCGCTCAACGGCTATAACGGTGCGGGTGCCGCTGGGACCGGCTCAGTTCCCGCAACGGTGGCGGGAGAGACAGGCACAGTTCTTCGCCGCGCCAACAAAGGGTTCAATGTTGCCGGAGGGACAACGATCGCCGGCGGTCCGGTCATCCCGGCGGGACTCTTTCCCGAAAACTGGATTACGGTCAATCCGCAATTCGGGCTCGCGCGGTACTGGGCGAACACCGCGATGTCGAACTATCACTCCGTGCAGGCGCAGGTTTCGGTACGCCCTGTGTATGGAATCAGCATGCAGGCGACATATGTCTACAGCAAAGCGCTAGAGGTCGCGGGCGTTGGTCTCGGCGGCGGTCTGACGAGCGGCGATCCCGTGTATACGGATCCCACTCAAAGGAATAAGGACTACACGCTAGCTGCGAACGACGTCACTCACGACTTCCGGTCGTTTGGAACCTTTGATCTCCCCTTCGGACCAAACAGGACGTTCTTCTCCAACACCTCCGGAGTGGTTGCGCGCATTATCGAAGGCTGGCAAACGAGCTTCATCATCAATGCAAGCACCGGCCAGGCTGCGAACGTCACCGCCGCAAATATGCTTTACGGCAATGGTGTCGCGGACATCGTCGCGCCCATCGACCTCAAGGGAAGCGTTGATTGGAACGGTCAGTTCGGCTCGTATTACGGCAACAACATCGTGCGTAAAGTCGCAGATCCTCAGTGCGCGGAGCTTCCTACGTCGATTCGATCGTTCTGTTCGCTACTGGCGGTGGCGGATGCCAGCACGGGCCAGATCCTTCTGCAGAATCCGCGGCCGGGCCAACGGGGAACTGCCGGCCTCCGGACAGTAAGGCTGCCGGGCACGTATAGCTTCGACGCGGCAATGAGCAAGATGTTCCGGATCTCAGAATCCAAGAGTGTGCAGGTTCGGTTCGATGCGGTGAATGTTCTTAACCATCCTAATCCCTCGAACCCTTCCCTGGACATCAACAGTGTGAACGCCTTCGGCTTGATACAGGGCAAGGACAACTCGAAGCGAGAATTCAGGGGGATGTTGCGCTTCGATTTCTAGTTTTACTTTCGACTTTCCGCGGCGCGATCCGTGGATGAGGGCCAGTCAGTCTCCGACCTCCGGGGTAACCGTCACCCCACTTCGGCGTACCTGGGGAACCGGAACTGCTGGCCCTGTATTTCTCTCGGACTACAAAGCGAAAGAAATCCTCATTGATTCTTCCGTGACCCGATTGCAGCATTTGGGCGCTATGATGTTTTTCATGGTCTTCATCGCCCCGGCCCTGATCGCTGTTCTCGCGACCGTGATCGTGTTTGTCTGGATGCGCAAACCGAATTCGGACGTCTAGCGAGACCTCGCTAAGGTTTCTTCCGACGCTTACTTCGCGAGCGGATCCGTCCGCAGCTGGAACTTGAGAACCTTGCTTGGAGTTCCCTTTCCACCCTCCATATGAAACGGTGCACGCGTACTGACCGTCGCCCATAAACCACGGCCCTTCCAGCCGCCCTTGGGATCATCGATCCGTCCGTCGAGCCATTTCGTATAGAAGCCGAGCGGATAAGGAACGCGAAGCACGACCCATTTGCCGTCCTTCAAAGCAAGCAGGCCTTCCGAAGCATTGCCGGTGTTGATGGGTACATTGGGTCCCAGGCCGAACGTATCGAACTGGTCGACCCACGTGTAATAGCTCGCTTCGGCGCTGCCGGGTTCGGTCACGCCCTGGATTTGCGGCAGTGGTTCGGGATACAGCGTCCAGCCCTCGGGGCAATGTTGCCCGGTGGCCTTCGGCCCGTTGAGCGGCGCTTTGCACTTGCGGCGGTCGAAGCTCGCCATGTGTCCGCTCGCGAGTGCTGACCACATGACGCCATTACGATCGACGTCTGCGCCTCGCGGAGAGTAGCCGGGCATCGGGGGCTCATACATTTCGGCGATCGCTGTCTCAGGCGGATTGCTGCCCGGTACGAGCCGGATCACCGCGCCCGGGAATCCCAGCATTGTGCCCCACACGGATCCATCCGGGGCTGGCGCGACCGAATAGAAAGCGCCTCCAATGCGTTTGTCTTTTGTGGGATCGAGGGGTTGGTTCGGCTCGACATAGGCGTCTCTCTTGCCATTTCCATTGGTATCCATTACCAGCGCTGTCCAACCCTGAGACTTTTCCT
>DASTBJ010000062.1:0-4402 GCA_035712125.1 Terriglobia bacterium | reverse complement strand
CCCAATCCTGGGGGAGCGTTCCCATCTGGATCGAACGTTCTCTTCAGCCAGTAAATGCCCGGGAATGAAGGATGCGAAAACCACTGCAAACCAGAGGACATTCAATCTAAGAACATAGGTTTCCGTGTAGTTCGCGACGATCAACATGATCACCAACGCAAAAATCACTCGGCGAAATGGATCTTCATGGGAGAAGCCCTTGGCGAGCTTTAGCGCAGTAACCAAAAGGAACAAGATGAGCAGGGAGCTGCCGATAATACCTCCGTCGAGGTATGTCTCAAGATAGCCGTTATGGGCTGACCCGCTTCCCACAAAGAAGTTCAAATCGGTTGTCGTCCCGTACAGCAGCCAGAAACTGTAGAACCCTGTACCGACAAAGAAATTCACGTCCCGGCTCAACACGAAGTTCCAAGTTGTCGTTCGCTCTGTAAACGTTGCATCTCGCCCCATAAACTCGAGCAGCGGAGCAAAGATCACAGTTGCCACCGTCACGAGGATCAGTCCGGCTGTCACCGCAAAGATGCACCATCGCGCCCAGGCAACTTCATGACGCCGTATCACACCCACGTATGTGCTGCACAGAAGTGCAACACCCAGCATCAGCACGGTGAGGGAGGTCTGGCTCCTCGAGGAAAACAGCAGCCATAGTCCCAGGGACAAAACAAGCCACTGAGGTATTGCCCGGGGCGCATTCCCTTCCTTCCTCTGCTTTCTGAGGACGAGGATCTCCCAGACCAGTGCCAGTCCGAAGACACAGCAGATTAATCCCAGGGAGTTTTTCTGCTGCGTTACGCCGGTGATCATCGCACCGCCGGCTCTCGTGTACTCTCTACCCAACTGAGGGAAATACCTCGCCAGCACCACGGAGAGCGGGAAAAGAATGTAGGCGCACCTTACGGCAACGCGTCTGAACGCGTCGGCCGGATTGCTCTCTGTCACGACCAGCAGCGCAATAAGTAAACCGCCAAACTCCCGGAACCATCTCTTGAAAGCCACGAATGGATAGGGCGACCACAACAGACTGACGAAGAAGAAGCCAAGCAACAAGAAAAGCAGAGAATTCCGGGCCACCACAGGCTGCCAGGAACCGATCCGGCGGGTGACGATAACAAACGCGACGGCGATAAGAGCGAAGTCGATCAAGGCGTCGATCGGATTTCCCGAATAGATATCCGGCGCGCCCATGCCAAGCCAAAGGGCTACCGGGCGCGACCCCTTGATTAACAACCAGACGATAGGAATCCAGAAAGTAAACGGGATCTTCCCATGGAACGCCACATCTTTCCGAAGCAACCAGACGACGAAGCAAAGTCCTGCAAATAGGGCTATTAGAGGCGGCATTGTTTTCCCTTATCTGATTCCAAGGACCAAATGAAGTTCACCCTTTTCCGCTGGCAAACGTTTCGATCACCACTCATGCTAACCACGAGTCACGCGACTGACCAGATCTACACGATTATCCTTGTCAAAATGTCGGTTTCAAAGCAACGGGCCGACACGCTCTTGGAATGCCAGCGGATCGGCTATGACATCGTCATTATTCTTAAAGGCAAGCTTACCTGTGCCCTCGCATTGAAAGTAGTAATACTGGGTGTGGTAAACATTGGCCAGGTTAAAGAAACAGTCCTGCGGATGCTCTTTGTGGATGATATCGATCAGAAGACGGCAGTCACGGGCAAATATCAGGTTGGCAAAACCGGCTCCATGGGACCCGGCGATAATCCGAGCGTTCTTGAAGAGATTCATCTGTCCGCGGATCGTCAGTTCTTCAGGTCTTGCCAATTCAAACCCTTTACTCTCCAGGTACTCCTGAATCTTCTCTTCATTATGAGTAACCCGATACCGAGCGTTCTTTCTCGAGATAAAAAGTTTCTTTGGTGATCTCGTAACGCTCGAATCATCCAGCTTTGCGCCGAGCCACTCAGAGAATTCGGTCATCACGGCTTCGTTATAGGCCAGGGGTCTCGCAATATGAGATGGGAAATAGACCTTCGGGGCCTTCACAACTTCGTCATCTGCAACAGAAACAATTTCTTTCACTGGGAGCAGGCTAAGGAAATCAGAAACAAACTGAGGAAGTCTGGCCGGCATCAAGAGACTGGTTTCTTGCAGCACTTCTCGCGCAACGAACAACCGCGGCATGATCTCGCACAGCCAGTGGTAATAGTTGTCATAAAAGTGGTGATGTACCACCAGCACCGGCTTCCGGACAACTCTTCGCTTCCCTCTCAGGATCTTCTTGTAGAACCCCGACCACTGCCGTCGCGGCTCAAACATGCCATAGACGGATTCAGGTATGACGCGCCCACTCTTGAGTACGACGCCCTGATGCGAAATATAGACATTCTCCAGTTCATAGAGATTGATGGGCTCAAAGGACTCAAAGGGACGGATGAAGGACTCCTTACCCGGAGCCATAGTGTCGTAATTGAGTGGAAGTCTTCTCTCTACCTTCATGGCCGGGTACAGCTCGCGCGCCATTACCGGACTATGTTCCTGGACAAACATCGTTCCGATTGATTTCCCGAACAGCCTTAGGGACGAGATCCTTGAGAACCTGACGTCAGCGTGATTGGCGACATACCCAATGATTCCAACCAACGCCCTGTTTGAGCGGGAGCGTTTTGGGACCAGCTCTCTTTACCAAGGATTCGCGCGAGAATCTCACGTCGAACAGCTACCGAGCCCCCAATAAAAGCCTCCAGCTGAAACACGCGGCGGCGCAGGACGCTACTGCGCATTTCCCGAAGAGTCGCATAATAGGCTCGCAAATCCCGCGTTCGACTCAGTTCGCTCTTCAAGGCGCCCTGAACCGCCTCAGGGAGCGTATTGCCACATTCCGACACGGCGACCGCGATCATATCTTCCAAGCGGCTGTAGTACTCGAAGCTGTGAGCGCTTACAGAGGCGCTCGCCTGATTGGGACGAACCCTCCACGTGGCCCAAGTATCCGGAACATGCACGGTGTTCGTCGTCAGACCCGCTCTCATTTCCCAGTAAAAGTCGCTCACCGATCCCCAACGTGCTGTGAAGGGACCTGTTTTTGAAAACAACGAACGACGGATCAACAACTGGGTGATCGAGAGCACTGTGTGTCGACCCGTCAGTTGAAGTAGTCCATCATACGGAGCATGGCGCACGTGAGGGGTCTTCGCCAAATACTCCATGCCTTCAGCGAAAATCGTGCACGCGGGCCAGCTATGATCCGGCACTTCCCTTCCATCGTGATCGACGACGACCAAAGGGGAGTGCGCGAGTTCACAGTCCGGGTTCTTCTCAAGAGCCGCGACCATCTTTTCGAGGAAGTCCGGGGCCATACTGTCGTCACTGGTAGCAATGTAGACAAACTCTCCTGAGGTCTGCGCGACGCACTCATTCCATGCCGGGTAAGGTCCGTTCCGCGGTCCCTGAGCAAGACGCACTCGTGAATCCGTAGCGGCGCATTTCTGTATCAATTCCCACGAACCATCATCGGAGTAGCTGTCGTAGACGAACAGTTCCCAATCGGGATAGGTTTGCCGGAAGACGCTGTCAAATCTTTCCTGAAGAAAGGCAACGGTATTCAGGTTGGGAATGCAAACAGAAACCCGGGGCGTCATCAATGCAACTCCTGGTTGTCTTGCAGTCTAAAGCTCATAGCTATGGTCTCCGCCCGACAAGCGAAATAGAGCTCTGTCCCAACGCAACACCATCCACGCCTTGAATTCGTTGTAATAAATCTGGCTTAATTTTGCGGCTGGCCAACCGAAGAGCCTCTGGATCCACGAGTATTTCCACGGCAGTTTTGGGTCAGACAGGCGACCTCCAAAACTCGCCGCCAGCGACTGGGCCCTCGAGACGAGATCCGGCCGCTCCGGATGAAAGGTCGGAAGCCATGTTTCAAGGCTTGTAATGCAGGCCGCGCGTACTCTAGGACTGTCTTCCATCGACCGAAGATATCCGATGCTCATCTCCAGCGACTGCATCTGTGCTTCCATCTTGCGGACATTTCGCCCGACATAACTGAGCCGGTTGGAAGGCCTCATCCGATAGTAGACCCGACCTTCCGGCACGAAGCGCACATGGTCGCACCTCATTAGAACGCGGGCAAAATATTCACCGTCGTCGTCGATAAGAAGGTTCGGATTCCAGGCACCCGCCGCTTCGCTCAGTTCCCTGCTAACCAACCAGGTGGCCGTCTGCATATGGATGTTGTTCTCCATCTTGCGAGTAAGCCATTCCACCGCGTTCATATCCTCCCACAACGCTGTTCGTTCAAAGTTTGCTTTGGACGGGCGATACAGAAAGGTTGCCCAGGGCGATGAAAGTAAGGTCCTCGCGGAGCCGAAGCGCTGATAGGCTTCTACCTGAGACGCGATCTTGTTCAGACTCATCAGGTCATCGGCATCCAGCCACTGAATCA
>DASTBJ010000061.1:0-12315 GCA_035712125.1 Terriglobia bacterium | reverse complement strand
GATTTCGTCGTTTCATGTCCGGCGTTGAGCAGGTTTGAGGCCGGTGCCCCACGCCCCCCTGAGTCAGGGGGGCAGCACGGGCAAAGCCCGTGCGGGCAGGGGTTCCCACGCCGCATACCCACAAGGTTTGCTTCGGAACCCCCTTCTTCGCGGCCGCGAAGCGGCCGCGCTGCCCCCCTGACTCAGGGGGCGTGGAACGCCGCTCGACTGCATTGGTTCCCGCTGTCGAGGAGTCTTGGGTCTCCATCCCCTGAAGCGTAACCGGCCGACTACCCTTCCGCCGTGGTACGATCCGCGATTCGTATGGAACGCCGATACCTGCCGATTCTCGTCCTGCTCTTCATCGGGAGCGGCTGTGCAGCTCTTATCTACGAGATCGTCTGGTTTCAGATCCTCGAGCTCGTTATCGGCTCCTCGTCCATCTCGCTCGGGATCCTTCTGGGCACCTTTATGGGTGGTATGTGCCTGGGCAGCCTGCTCGCGCCCCGGGTGATCCCGCGGACGCATCACCCGCTTCGGGTCTACGCTGCGCTCGAGATCGGCATCGCAATCATCGGTCTGCTCATTCTTCTCGGCGTGCCGCTCATCCGAAATCTTCACGCGTCCCGCGCCATCCTCGCCGCGGTTTGCCTCTTACCGCCGACGATGCTCATGGGCGCAACGCTTCCCGCAATCTCGCGCTGGGTAAAAACCACGCCCGAAGGCGTCGCCTGGTTAGGATTTTTTTACGGGGGCAACATCGGTGGCGCTGTGCTTGGCAGTCTGCTGACAGGTTTCTATCTTCTCCGGGTTTACGACATCGTCATCGCAACACTCGCCGCGATTGCGATTAATTTTGCCGTCGCGGGCCTGAGTCTCCTGCTTGCGAAAGCAACACCGTACGTTGAACTCCCCGACGACGAACCATTCGCCCACCACGCTCCTGAAGCCTCCGCCGTCTACGTCACCATCGCGATCTCGGGCTTCACCGCACTCGCCGCCGAGGTTATCTTTACGCGCTTGCTCTCGCTGCTGTTCGGCGCAACGGTTTACACCTTCTCGTTGATCCTTGCAGTGTTTTTACTCGGTCTCGGCATTGGCAGCAGCCTCGGTTCCTTTGTCGCACGCAAGTCCCTCAGACCGGCCGTCGCTCTGGGTTCGTGCCAGCTTTTGCTCTGCGGCGCCATCGCCTGGGCCGCATGGCTTCTTCTCCAATCGATGCCCGTATGGCCCGTGAACGTCACCCTCAACAACGACCCGTGGCTGAAGGTACAGTTCGATGCAGCCCGAACGATGTGGGCCGTCTTCCCGGGTGCGCTCTTGTGGGGTGCGAGTTTCCCGCTCGCCCTCGCATCGCTCGCCGCGCGCGGTCAGGATCCTGGCAGGCTCGTCGGTGGACTCTACGCCGCGAACACGCTCGGCGCGATCGCCGGATCTCTGCTCTCGAGCCTCGTTCTCGTTTCGACGTTTGGAGTGCAACACTCTCTTCGCGCACTGATCGCCGTCTCAGCCGTCGCCGCGCTCATGGTTCTGACGGACTCCTCACAATCCCAGGCGAAACTTATCTTCACTATGCTGATCGCCGTCGTGGTCACGGGCATTTTCGTTGTCAGCGTCCCCGCCCTGTCGCCGGACTTCGTTGCGTACGGACGCTTTGTTCCGACGATGGCCGGCCAAACCGATGTCGTCTACGTCGGCGAAGGCATGATGGCGTTTGTAGCCGTATCGAAGACTCCCGAGGGAAGCCTGAAATATCACAATGCCGGCAAAGTCCAGGCATCGAGCGATCCCGCCGACATGCGGCTTCAACGGATGCTTGGTCATCTGACGACGCTGATCCCGAAAGATTCCAAAAACTTTCTCGTTATTGGGTTGGGCTCTGGAGTCACTGCCGGTGCGGTCAGCCTCGAGCCTCGCCTCGAGCGCGAGACCGTCATCGAGATTGAACCGCTCGTTCCGAAGGTTGTCGCGAGCCATTTCAGCGCGTACAACTTCGACGTCACAGCCAATGAAAAGGTTTCTCTTGAAATCGACGACGGACGCCATTACCTGATGACGACGGACCAGAAGTTCGACGGTATCACGTCGGACCCGCTGGATCCGTGGGTGAAGGGATCCGCAGCCCTCTACTCGAAGGAATTTTTCGAAGCGGCAAAAGCGCATCTGAGTCCGGGTGGCGTCGTCACTCAGTGGATGCAGCTATACCAGACGAATGAAGAAGCCGTTAAGAGCGAGATCGCAACGTTCTTTGAGGTCTTTCCGTCAGGCATCATCTGGGTGAACAACATCGACGGCCGTGGATACGATCTGGTTCTCATGGGGCAAGCCGAGCCGACCCGAATCGATATCGATGCGCTCGCAACCCGAGTCGAAAGTCCGGAGTATGCGGTCGTTGCAAAATCGCTTCGCGAGATCGGCTTTCAGACCACGACGGATCTGTTGGCGACGTTTGCGGGTCAGGCCACGGACTTTCGTCCCTGGCTCAGAGATGCCGCGATCAACACCGACCGCAACCTCAGGCTGCAGTATCTCGCAGGCTTTGGGTTGAACCTGTACCGGGAGAACCAGATCTATCGAAACATGGTCGCGCACGGGCCGCGTATGCCAAAAGATCTGTTTACGGGGTCGCAGTCATCCCTGGATGGGCTGGCAAAACTGATCGAAACAGGCCGGTTCCGGTAAGCTACTCCTCCTATTGCTCCGACCCTGACCGCGACACCGGCCGGACACCTGTTTTTTCCGGGTTTGTAGAGCAAACGCCGTATTGCGCTGTTACGGCCTGCGGGAAAACCTATAGGGCCGTACATCCCGCGAAAGGAGCCGTACTCCGTGAGAAACCTGCTACTCCTAACGTTACTGGCACAGATTATTGCCGGCAGTCCGGAAGATAAGGCTTTCCAACAAGTGATGGCTGAGGCTGATGCCGACGCGAAGCTGCAGAGGCTCGTCGATTTTGAAAAAACGTTTCCGAAGTCGAAGGCTTTGCCGGGGGTCTACGTCATGATCATGGACGTCTACCGGCAGAAGGATAACGCCGACAAGATCATTGAATATGGTGAGAAGGTATTGATGCTGGACGCCAACAATGTGACGGCAATGATGGCTCTGTCTCGGCATTACGCGATCAAACGCATCAACCTGGATCGGGCGGTAGACCTTGCGCAGAAAGCGGTGGATCAGGTCGGGAAGATGCGTGCCGCGCCGCCGCCGGTATCGCATACCGATGCGCAATGGAAGAGTTACCTCGACAGTACCGAGACCGCCGCACGGAACATTTTGGCGTACAGCACGAGCGTTCGCGGGAAATGAGGAAGCAGGGAACTCTTCTCCTCGGGAGCGGGGGTAGCTAGAGGATAATGGAGCTATTCAAAAGGCCAGACAGGATGGAGTCCATGAATGCACGGTCTTCCGTTGTCCTCGCATTAGGTTTCGGTGTGTTAATCGCATTGATTGCGGCCCTGGGGATAGGTGCGATCCAGCGCGCTTCGGTCATGCACTCTGAGCTTCAGGCGTCGCAGGACGCTTATCTCGAGACGGAAGCGCTTTGCCGTGGTATCGCGACCGATATGTATTCCGCGGGTGTAATGGTCCGCGACTACCTGCTGGATTCCATCCCGGCTAACCAGTCGACTCACCGTACCGAACTCATTGCAAAACGCAATGCGATTCAGGCCCAGCTTGATCAACTGTATGAACGCATCGACGTCAAAGAAAAGCCGCGCGTGGATCGCCTCCAGATGGAGGTGCAAGCCTACTGGGATTCTCTGGATCCCATCTTCGACTGGACGCCCGCCGAGAAAGCGGAACGCAGTTGGGTCTTCCTCGCGCGACGCGTTCTTCCGCATCGCGACGCGGTCGTCAATCTTTCCGAAGAACTGACGGTGATTAACAACAACACGCTGCAGCAGGAACGCGAGAGGCTTCGAGCGAGCCAGGGGGCGCTGCAGCGTTTCCTCGTGCGGATGATCGGCATGTCTCTTCTATTGGGTGTGGTCGTAGCCGGGCTGACGATATATCGCGTGGCTTCTCTTGAACGTACTCACGTGAAGCAGAGAAAAGCCATCGAGGAAAGTCAGGATAGCCTGCGGCGACTCTCACAACGCCTGGTCCAGATCCAGGAGAGCGAACGGCGTTCATTGTCGCGAGAATTGCATGACGAGGTGGGGCAGACGATGACTGCGCTCGGCATCCAACTGGGCAACATTGAAGACCTGCGTAGTGCAGACGGGCCTGCCTTCCGCGAGCGATTGGAAGACATGAAGCGCCTGAATGCGGATGCCATGCGGACGGTGCGGGATCTCGCGATGGGACTTCGTCCGTCGATGCTCGACGATCTCGGACTCGAGGCCGCACTGCAATGGCAGGGACGCGAGTTCTCGAGGCTTACGGGCGTGCCATGTCAGGTCTTGGTTGAGGGAGGACTCGATACGCTGGCCGAGGCGCAGAAGACCTGTATTTACCGGCTAGTCCAGGAGGCGTTGACCAATTGCGCGCGTCACGCGAAGGCCAGGGCCGTGAGAGTTTCCGTCCGCATGGAGGCCGACGGAATTGCCCTTACCGTCAGCGACGATGGGGTTGGATTTAAGGCAACGTCCACGGTCCGAGAAGGGCTGGGTTTGCTCGGCATGCGCGAACGTGTCCAGGCCCTGGACGGCAATCTGCAGATCTCTTCGAGCCCCGGGCAGGGAACTACCATCAACGTGCAGCTTCCACTCGGTGTTCCCGCATGAAAAAGGTCCGGATTCTCATTGCCGACGACCATGGAATCGTCCGCACAGGCCTGCGCCTGCAGATCGAACGCAACGAGGCCTTCGAAGTTGTCGGAGAAGCCAGTGATGGTCGGGAAGCCGTGAGGCTTGCGGAACTCCTGACGCCGGATATCGTGATCATGGATATCGCAATGCCCAATCTGAACGGCATCCAGGCGGCCGCGCAGATCGTGAAGAACCAGCCGACGACCGGCATCATTATTCTGAGCATGCACTCCGACGAAACCTACATTACGCGTACGCTCGCCGCCGGAGCCAAAGGGTATTTACTGAAGGAAAACGCTGAGGTCGACCTCTCCCGCGCCATTGAAGTCGTGGCCCAGGGGAAGCCGTTCTTCAGCCCCGCCATTGCCAGCACGCTGCTTGAAGACTACATGCGCCAGATGCAGCAGCGCGGACTGCAGGACTCGTACGACCTTTTGACCGACCGGGAAAAAGAAATTCTGCAGTTGCTCGCCGAAGGCAAAACGAACAAGGATGTTGCGTCCATGCTCAATCTCAGCACGAACACCGTGGAAACTCACCGGACGCGGATCATGCAGAAACTGGACCTTCACAGTGCGGCGGAAATCGTCCTTTACGCGGTTCGCAAGCGGATCATCTCCTAGCGTCGGTACAGGGTTTTTGTGAGTGGGTTAGGGTCTACACCGTATGGTCAGAACCAGCCGGCTGTAGCATTCTCTTCCCGACTCGTTTTGCATTTTCCTCAACATCGATCGCAGCGCGGGCGACACCGCGCTTGCTAGCGCCCCTGGCCAGCATCCCGGCCGGGGGCGTCTTTTTTTATCTTCCGGTCGGCGGTGGAACTGCCGGAATGCCGAGTTGCGCCGGAATATTGGGAATGCCGGCCGGAGCGGGAGCGCCAGGAATGCTGGGGCTCGGCACCCGGACCCCCGGAAGGCCCGGTAGTATCCCGAATGGCGTGCTGCAGCTGCTCTGGCGGATCGACAAAATCTTCTCCGGATCGGCCTCGGGATTGACGATCACGCCAAACCAGGGCAGCACCATCTCCTGTGATGTCAGGTCGCCCCAACCCACTTCAGCATTCGGATCGGGATTGAATTTGTTGTTGGCGGAATTGTCGTGGTGTGCCACGACGTGCAGCCGCGCACCCCTCCGTACGCGGACCGGCCGTTGCATCTCGTAACCCAGCTGCCAGTTGAAGTTGAACTTCGCATTCAGCAGGGTTTCGGCGTCGCCGTTCGTCCCGACAAGACGGAACGACATGTCCTTCCCCCGCAGGTGCATGTGCGGCATCAGCCAAACCAGTTGGGCGTCCTGTCCGAATTCCAGTTCGCCGCGCGTCTCATAGTTCGGATGGCCGGCCGGAATAACCTGCCGGGTATTCGCCAACGATCTCGGCGCGAGCGTTATGTACCGGAACTGAGGCGGCGCTTTGGCGAGCCTGAACCCGACCCGAGTTTGATCCGTAGTGGCGGTCCCGTTCGGCGTGTAGTGTACTTCGATGCGAAGTTGGCCTCCGCCCTGAATCAGCTTGGCGGAATTGTATGCCGTGAAATCCATGGGAGCACTTCCGGGCGCGTAGACAGCCTCCAGGATTGCGAAGTTCCGCGGTGGCCTGGCGGGTTGTGGTGCCTGCCCGCCGTTCAGCAGCGTGGAGATGGTGTTCTGAATGTTCGTATTCACACCCGGGGTCTGGACCTGGGCAGGATTCCGGGCCTGCTGGGCAATCTGGCTCTGACTGAAGCCTTGCTGTGGCGTTAATGCGGTGGGCGTGCATACGGTCGCGCCGGCACCCCAGGAGAAAGACTGCTGCTGCGGCAGGTCTTCCGGTACCTGCACCATGACATGATGGACTACCGATGCGTTGCCTGGCCTGACTTCAATCGCGCTTACCCATGTGTCCTGTGAAAACGGATTCGGAACATTGAAAACTTTGATTTCGCCCGAACCTTTCGCCGGCACCGGATGCGCTTCGGGAATCGAGATCACAACGTCGGGATCGATCCGCCAGCCGCTGGTGAACTGGATCGCTCGCGGCTTGTCTTTAGCTTCCCCTTCAGGGGCTCCGTTGTCCGCCCAGGCGGAAAGAATCGCGATTTCATGAGGACTGAGCGTCGGATCATTGCGGTAATCATTGAAGCCTGGCTCCGCAAACCACGGCGGCATCTTCTTCGTGACGACGGCTTGCTTGATGGCCTTCGCCCATGGCCGCGTGCTTTCGTACGTCATGAAAGACATCGGTCCGGCCTCGCCCGGTCGATGGCAGGTCTGACAATCCTTTTGCAGTATGGGAAGCACATCCTTGTTAAAGGAAACGTCTTGCGGGACAACGACAGCGGAAGTCTGGCCGGTGAGATCGCGCGGCGGGGCAAACTGCGATGCCGCCATCGTCGAGGCCAACAGAAGAACTAAAACGAGAATGCGACCCATAGGTGCCTCCTGGGCAATTGGTTAGGGTCGTTGACGACGCCAGGATTCATTGGTTAGCAGCAAATCGAGGTCAGATTAATTTGGTTCGCTTTTTTTCGGCAAGGAAAGGAGGAACTCCCCTCCTGCGGAGGGGAGCTGTATTAGTCACTTGTTTCGGGGGGCGAATCCCCGGAACCGCAGCTTGCATCGCTGCTCACGCCGCATTCACCTTCACCGTGCGAGTCCTGGCATTCTCCTTCTTTGGAAGCGTGACCGTCAGCAGTCCGTTCTTGAAGTCGGCCTTGACGTTCTCCGCATCCACATAACCGGGCAATGTAAACGCCCGCGTGAATGTTCCATATCCGCGCTCCATCCGGTGATAGTTCTCCTTTTTCACCTCCTTATCGATGTGGCGCTCCCCCTTCAGTGTGAGCACATTGTTATCGATCGTCACCGCTACATCCTTCGGCTCGATGCCCGGCAGTTCCGCCTTCACCGTGAGTTCGTGGTCGTTTTCAATAACGTCCGCGGCGGGTAGCCAGTCCCACCCATTCGTGACGTCTTCTGCTTCCGCAAGCTCATGCCGTCCAAACAGGCGATTCAGGCGTTCTCGAGTCGTCGTAAAGTCTGCAAATAATGGGTTAAATTTCGTAAGTGTCATAACGCCCTCCTTCTGCACCCTTTCACTGGCAGTCTGCGCACCAAACGCCAGTGTGTTGAGAACAAACGTTGGAACAGGAGGAACGGAGGCCGGAAGGGACAAAGTGGCAGGGGCGATCTCATTTGACCGCACTTTACGTCAGAAATCGTCAGCTGGAGGGCAAGGCATTCTTCAAAATCTTCATTGCCAACAACTGTAACGCTTCATCAAGAAGCTCACCTTCGGAGCGGTTTGTTGCTGCGACGAGCGCGGACAGTCTACGGCGCCAGAGGTCTGCCCCGCCATCGGCCAAACCCGCTGCGGAGACCGCCGGCTGCTGATCCAGGGGAAAGTTGTGGATCTTGCGCCGCTTGCCCGCTTTCTCGATCGACTCGCGGCGAATACGTTTTGAATTCGCGAGCTGATTACACAGCTGCTGGACCTGCTGTCGGGACTGAATGCCCGTGATCTTCGTGATGTCGTCGTCATCCAGCCCTTCAGGGTGTTCCTGGAGGAGGTCAAAGATCTCTTCTTTATTAGTCATACGGTACTTTCGCCAGCCTGAACCTTAACACCATTTATCACGAGTCAGAACTTTTTTAAAATATTTTTCTCACAAATCATTCGACTGCCGTCTAACAAAAACGCGTTGACAGAAGTTTAAAAACTTCTAAAATGATTTTAAAAATATCTTTACGAAGGAGCGATAAACCATGAATCTCGTGCGTTGGACCCCTTTTCAGGACATGACACTTCTTCAAAACCAGATGAACCGGCTTTTCGACAACGCTCTGCACGGGTGGCCAGCCGAAACGACCGGCAGCGGTGGCTGGGCGCCGCCGGCCGACATTTACGAAACCGACAGCGAACTGCTGGTGACCGCGGACGTGCCTGGCGTCGACCCGAAGAGAATCGATGTACGCGTCGAAAACGGCGTTCTCACCATCCGTGGTGAGCGGCGCCTGGAACGAAAGTTCGAAAAGGAAAATTTTCACCGGGTTGAACGGTCATATGGCCCGTTTGCGCGGTCGTTCACATTGTCCATGCCGGTTGAGCCGGACAAAGTCCATGCGAGTTACAAGGACGGCGTCCTGACGATTTCTTTACCCAAAACCGAACACGCGAAGCCGCGCCGCATCGAGATCGGTGCGGCCGCCGCGTAAACCTGGAGTACGAAGCAGTTCGCAACACCCGTATAGAAAACCAGAGGAGGCATATCATGAACGTCATTTCACGACGTCCCCTTTGGCCGATGTGCGTTGTCATCGCCGTCGCGTTCGCCATCGGGGGCGCTGCAGGATCAACTATCGAAGCGTATCCCACTCTCGCTGCTACAGTCAGTGAGACGCGGCCTGCGCCGCCAATCGTTACCGACGACAGATCACTCCCTCAAACGACTTTTGCGCCTGCTGTTAAAAAGGTCATGCCTTCGGTCGTGAATATCTCGTCACTACGCAAGACTACAGTGGATAACCGCATCGAACTGTTCGCGGATGATCCGATCTTCCGTCGCTTTTTCGACGAACGACTGGGGCGGCAGCCGCTGGTTCCGCGCGAACGCCGCGACCGCAGTTTGGGTTCGGGTGTGCTTGTCTCGCCCGATGGTTACATCCTTACGAATGAACACGTCGTCGACGGCGCAATGGACGTCAAAGTCGCACTGAGTGATAAGCGCGAATACTCGGCAAGAATCGTCGGTACCGACAGCAAAACGGACCTCGCAGTTCTGAAAATTGATCAGACGGGGCTTCCGGCGATCACGATCGGCGACTCGTCTAAAGTGCAGGTTGGCGACGTGGTGCTGGCCGTCGGAAATCCCTTCGGCGTAGGTCAGACCGTGACGATGGGAATTGTCAGCGCCACCGGGCGCGGCAACCTCGGAATTGAAGACTACGAAGACTTCATACAAACCGACGCCGCCATCAATCCGGGCAACTCCGGAGGCGCGCTCGTAGACGCGGAAGGCCGGCTGATTGGGATCAACACAGCGATACTCAGCAGATCCGGTGGCAACCAGGGCGTCGGGTTCGCAATCCCGGCGAATATGGCGCGAAATGTCATGGATCAGATCATTCAGTCGGGAAAGGTGTCTCGAGCCTTCCTGGGTGTAACCATCCAGCCTGTTACATCCGACCTCGCGAAGATCTTCAAACTCGACAAGGGTGGGGAGGGGGCACTCATCTCTGAAGTCGCACCCAACAGCCCCGCAGAGCGTGCCGGATTGAAATCAGGGGATATTGTCCTTCGGATCGATAACGATCGGGTTGCCGATTCCCGCGGCCTTCAACTCATGATTGGAGAGATGAAACCAGGCCGAAATGTTCGGTTGACCGTCTTTCGCGATGGAATCGAGCGTTCATACTCGGTGACTCTGGGTGAACAGCCCGGTGAGCGGAATGGTTCCTCCCTTGCGGCCCCGTCCGGTTCCTCGCGCAAGACGCTGGATGGCGTTGCGGTGGAGCCCCTGACGCAGTCCATGGCATCGCGATACGGCGTCGCTCACAGCACCAAGGGCCTTGTTGTTCGCCGGGTCGATCCCGGCTCCGCCGCCGCGGAAGCCGGCCTCGAGCCCGGAGATGTAATTCTTGAAGTGAATCGGCAAACTGTTACCGGCGTGGACGAGCTCGCGCGTCAAATCGAGCAGAGTCTTACAGACTCGACGTTGCTGCTTGTCAGTCGCGAGGGTCGCACGCGGTACGTCGTGATTCCCATGAAGTAACTTTCCGGCGGCGCCTGCTGCGTCGGGCACGGCGCCGCCGCGTCATTCAGGAGAAAGCGATGACGTCCAGGTATTCCATCCGATTGTTGGTTTTAACATTCCTGATGCCTGCGCTGACGGCAGTCGGTCAGGCACCAGACGCAAAAACCGTGGTGGCGGCAGCCAGCAAAGCATTAGGGGCCGATAACGTGAGCACACTGCACTACAGCGGAAGCGGTTCCAGCTACGCGGTCACGTCGGGCCCCGTGCCTGCCGGCGGCTGGCCCCATCGCGTCATGAAGGCCTACGTACGCCATTTGAATCTAAAGGCGAATACTTTGAGCCAGAAGGTGACGAGTACGGAGGGAACAGGCGATCAGACGGCGACTGACGTCGTCGACAATAATTCCCCCTGGGACTCGCAATACGAATTCTGGATCACTCCGTACGGATTTCTGAGAGGCGCGATGGCAAATAACGCGACGGCTGAATCCATAACGGTCTATGGCACGCCATACAAGGTCGTGACATTCACGTTGCCGGGCAATCACAAGGTCGTCGGATACATTAACGACAAGGATTTGATCGAAAAGATCGAAACCTCCGTTGGAGACAGGCTTGTGGAAGCTTCTTACCGCGACTACATCGACCATAAGGGCGTAAAGGTTCCGATGATGGTGATACAGAAACACGCCGGTCACGTATCTCTCATTCTTATCGTCAAGGATGTGAAGGTTGAGGCCTGACGAAATGTTCTCAACACACATGAAAGGAGGTTCGCATACCTTGCGAATGACAAACCGTTTTTGTAGTTTTGCACTTTGGCTCGTCCTGGCCACTGTGCCTTCGGGTCGTATGGCCGCCTTTGCGCAGTCCTCCCAGGCTCAAAGCGACTCTTACGAGTGGAGCGCGGAACTCGTCGCTTTCGACGAGGCAACAAGGATGTTGACGGTGAAAGCGATGGCAGCCGGAGACGCGCTAAAGCATGCTGCCGCCCTTAAAACTGGCGAAAAGGTCCTGCTAACGTGGTCCGTCTTTGAGAAGCATGCCAATGCCGTAAACGGGGTTCACAAGTACGACGCAACCCGAAAGCCTGAAAGCGGGCATGCGTTTCCCGCAGAGTTCGTTGGCTACGATACAAACGTTGGCCGGATCACTTTCAAGGCGCCGATCCCCGCAGATAGTGTGAGCCGCACTAAAGCACTCAAGCCTGGCCAATGGGTCACGGCGACATCGAGACCGGGTACGCACGCAGAGACTCAGGCAATCACTGCTGTCCGAGGGTACAACGACCTCGAAACCGCGGGAGCAAAGTAGCAACTGCATCGGGGCGGGTCGTGCGCAGTTTTCAAACAGACAATCCGCCTCGATTTAACGCATACTGGATGCCCTGCTTCGTAAGGTTTTGCCTGCGCCGTCCCGCTTTTTCATTGTACGGCGACACGTTAGCGGGTTTTTGTTTTGGGGGGATAGTCATGACCAACGCTGTAGTTGAAAGCTTTGTCAATGAGCTCCTGAACAAGCAAAACACCCTGCTGGGTGAGTGGCGAACGAGAGTGCGAACTCTCGAAAGCGCTCGACGGCTCGATATTCCAACGCTCAATGACCATATTCCTGGATTGTTCGAATCGATCGCGCAGGCGCTGCGGTTGTCCGGTATTGATGGAGACGCGGCGCTTCGAGCCAACTCGACCGCCCACGGGATGCAGCGGCAGTGGGTCGGTTACGACATTGTTGAGGTGATCGCGGAATACAATGTCATGCGGTCCGTTTTGCATGACTTCGTCATTCAAACGACAGGATCGCTCGTGCCGAATATTGTGCGCACGATCAATGACGTTATCGACGAAGCTATT
>DASTBJ010000060.1:0-4310 GCA_035712125.1 Terriglobia bacterium | reverse complement strand
CGTGTAGAGGCCGAGTGTCCGGTCGGGGAAGTGAATCTGGAAACGGTACTCGCCGTCGGCTGAGAAGTTGTGCTTCACCCGGATACCGCCGTCCCGAAATCCAAGCGGCATGGCTTCACCACCGCGGTTTGCGACGGCAAGATATGTGGCATCGTCGACACTGCTATCGCCTACGGCCTGCCTGGCGATCACGCGCGCCGCCTCGACATACTGCTCGACGAATGCCGGAGAAACACCCAAACCGGAAGCGATGTTGTCGAAGCCGAGAATCGTGTCGTCCTGAGGCAGGATGTCCTTCGATTTCACATCGACACCGACCAACGCCTTTACGGACGCGATGTAGTCCGTACGGCTCATCCGCTGAACGCCCACGAACGAGGAATGAGGCACAGTCGTGTTGGCGTCGAGTTTCGCTTCGAGATATCCGATAAGCGAGTCCACTTCCTTTTGCTCCGGCTGCTTTGAGCCAGGCGGCGGCATCAATCGGCCGCGCAACTTCCGAACCGCCTTTTCCCAAGTCGCGGCATCTTTCGTCACAGCGTCCAGACTGAGCGAATCGAGAACGAGTCCCCCCATCTTGGCCTGAGTGCTGTGGCAGGTGGCGCAATAGGTCGTCACTATCTTGCGAGCCTGCTCGGAGGCATTCGCAGTGGCGCTGATTTGCCCTGCCACAGGGGCGGCAGGCGGGGTCTGGGGAACAGCCGTTGAGACCGTAACAACGGCGAGAAGGGCGCCTAGGAATACTGTTCTATTCATAGTTTAGAAATGTTCCGAAAATTATCGCTCTGTGACGTCCGAAGAATATCCGAAGAATATGAATGGATCGCTCGGAAGTCCATCAATTTCTACGGATTAAATGATTTTAGCGGTGAGCCGAAAACCGGGCCTCACTACCTCACAATTGCACATACGTCCAGCGCAGCCGCTAGGCCACAACTTTTCCCGTTTAAACCCGGCTTTTTGTTTGTGTTGGGATCGAACCCGCGACGTTCAGCTTGGGAATAACAGACGCGATCGAACAATGTTGAAGCATTGCGTCCATGGTGGCCCTTCCGAGTGCGGCAGAACTTTTGGTCCTATTGCGATATTGGAACGCTGCTTCGGTGGCCTGCTCCTCACCACGCAAGTGATGATCGCGGACGCGCCGCAGGACGAGGCCGAGCATGCGTACATGCCGCCGGGCGGTGACATGGGTGACATGAACCAGGTAAGCGACAGCGCTTACCTGTTCATCGATCGATACGAAAGCCCAGTGAGGAAACTTGCGGGCTTTTCCATAAATTGATCACACGGACGCGGCACCCTGAAAAAAGCCCCCGGCTGCAAGCCGGGGGCTTTTGCTCGTGCAGAAGTTTGCTGCTTACCGGCTGGCCTGGAGGCTGGCTCCGCCACTAGGGCCTGCGTTAGGGCCGCTGCCAAGGATGTCACCGCTGGAGACAAGCTTGACCCAAAGCGAACCGTTGCCCTTGTAGTACGAGGTGGTGTTGGCCTTGCGCAGCGCATCCAGGCTGTCCTGCGCCGTACCCGAGGCTGCGGTGGTGAATCCCGGCAGCTCGAACATCACCCACGAACCGGCATCCAGTTCCGACACGCTGAGGGACAGAGACGGCCTTTCGGTGGTTACCTTGTACTCGGTACCCGCTCGTACGTTGGTTGAACCGGTGTCGGGGAGTTCCTTGCCGTTGAGGCTGAGAACGACTGGGGGCTGAGCAGGAGCAGCAGCGCCACCTCTACCACCCGCAACGGGAGCACCGCCACGAGGAGCGCCCGCAACGGGAGCACCGCCAGGGGCTGCACCACGAGCACCAGCTCCGCCAGGACCAGCAGCTGCACCACGAGCACCAGCTCCGCCAGGACCAGCAGCTGCGCCACGAGCACCAGGTCCGCCAGGTCCGAGAGGTCCAACCACTCCGAACCCAGCGGGGCCACCGCCGCCGCCTACAGCCATGCGCCCGACATCGCCCTTGCACACAGCAGCGTTCCAAGTGGGCTTGACCTCGCAGGCGTCGTCGAGTGCGATTCCGCCGTTGATGACGATGAAGGAATTGGGGACGCCGCCGACCGAGCCGTCCTTGTCGTGGAACACCGAGCTCTTATAGCTCCCATTGCCATAATCATCGTTGCTCCACTTATTCTCCATCGGCGGAAAATACACCGGCTTGGCGTTGGTGAACTTCGCGCGCTGTACGCTGTTGTTGGAGCTCATTCCGAAGCTGGTAAACAGCAGGTAAGAGATCGCTCCCGTCTTGCGGGTGGCGTTGTCCTGGAAGTTCACGAACGTGACATTGTCCAGTTCATGATGGTAGTCGTAGAACTCGTAGCCGCGGATCGGGAAATCCGCGAGTTCGGGGAACGGCAAGCTGCGGCCGTAAGCCATTTCCGCCGGCTTCCTGGGATTGCCGACGTTCTCGGTTTCGCCCACGAACAGCGAGTCCACCACCCGTGATGTAAAGGCGGATTGACCGAAGCTGCCGGACGCATGCGTGTAGCCGATGGCGTTGTCGGCCAGCTTCAGGTTCTTGTATGTGTGCATCTCACCACGGGACCACATGCCGCCATTGCGGTTCTTGTAGGCGGTGTAATCCTCGATGACCGACTCCACTTGAGGGCTGTTCGGGTCTTGGGGATTGGCAAGGGAAGTATGTCCAGCGGTGGCGAAAGTGTTATTGGGCCTGGGGCCGCGGTCGAACATGAAGCTGTCAAAGTTCGAATGGGAAACGTTGCCCTTGAACTCCCGCACCTTCATTCGACGCGGCCAGGTCTTCGCACCAATCTCCGTGCCTTCGAACTTACCAATACCATTCGCCGGCAAGGCGAACCAGAAACCTGTCGCGTCGGACCCCGCGGCCACGTTGTCCCGGTAAATATTGTCCGGATTGGTGATCCAGAAAGTCGACGCCGTGTTGTCGGAAGGCAGCAGGACATCCTTGGCGTTCTGGCCGGTTGTTTTGAAGTTCGTGCCGCCCGTCACTCCGAACGGGCCAAGGTTTGTCGGGTCGCACGGCGCATTAGGATGGCACTTGGTCAGGATCCCCAGGTTGCGCACGAACTGGTTGTCGTGCTCCACGCCGTCTTCCAGGAAGAAGCAGTGACCAATGTTGTTGTAGGTCACGTTGTTTTCAACGTTCAGGTAATTCGTGCCATGCACGGTCACGCAGCGGCTGTAGGTGTCGTGAACCGCCGAGTTCTTGATGTACTGCCCCTGCGCATCGCCGATCAGATGCCAATGGATCGGATACCGGGCCAGATGCATGTTCTGACCCATGCGATTGAGTTCGACGCCCTCGACAAACATCTTGCTTCCGTTCATCGCCATGATGTGGCCGCCGAAGAGCGTCTTGTCTGCGTCAGGCGAAGCCTGGACCACGATATTGCGCGACAGCATGCCGACTTCGCCGCGTTCATCCACGCCGAAGGTGATCTTGCCGAAGTGCATGTAGTCCAGTTTCTTGTCGAGCGTGATCGTATTGCCACGGATGGCAGCAATGGTTCGCCGCTCTGCCTGATGGGGATCGAAATCCGTGGACGCGAGGACAATCATGTCCCCGGCCCGCCAGCCCGCGGCGTTCAGGACTTCAATCGAGGTGCTGCCTGCTTCGGCGGTCCTGGACAGCTTCGTCCAGGAGTTGGTCCGGTTACCGTGCAGGTTCAGGGTTCCACCCATGAGCATCATCCCGCGGTCACTGCGGTCAGTCGTTCCACCGATTCCGCTCATATCTTCGTCTTTGACGTTGTCGGTGAAGGTAATGGTCGCCTTGCGCGTGTGGGGGGCCTTTTCAGTCCCAATCTCCAGCTCCCCGTGCACCATGATCCACTCGGTGGTCAGTTCAAGATCCCTATTGTCTGCAAAGCTCAGTTTGCCGTCGATAGTGAGACTGCCCAGCGCCGGCGGACTGACGTCGAGGACCACATCCTTGTCTTTTGCAATGGTGACCTTGTCGCCAGCGGCTGGTACCTTCCGGTCCGGCCAGGTGGCAGGATCAGACCAGCGCGACTGCTTGACCGCCGGCGCTCCAGCATTCTGAGCCTGAACCACAGCGGACACGCTGCCGAACAGGAATGCCGGAACGAGCGATACAAGAAGGAACAAACGATATCGTTTTCTCATGGCGTGGCCCCCGTACTCGAAAGATGACCCAGTTTATGATCGGCGAAGCCGGAAAGGATAGGACTTTCAAGCGGCCTTCGCATCGTTTCGCCCCTGTAGCGGAACCCAGTTTCGGTGTTGCATAAGACGTAAGACACGTCGCTGCCGCGGTACCACCAGAATTCAGACCACTTTGGCGGTTGCTACCTCCGTACGGGATCCG
>DASTBJ010000059.1:0-3387 GCA_035712125.1 Terriglobia bacterium | reverse complement strand
CGAACGACATTGGCTTCGCGCGGGATTCGAGCGGTGTCTACCAGGCGATCGTCAGCGAATACGACCGCGGAATAGGTTTCGATGACGCGTGGCTCGGGCGGCTTGCGCAGATCTACAAGGAGCGGCAGACCACGGCCATCGCCAAGGCCAAGGGCTACATCTTCAAGGGCAAGGAGGTCATCGACACACCGCAGGGCAAGAAGATCCAACTCCGGTTTGCGGTCCGATGAGGAGGGAATCCGATGAAAGAGAAGACGGTCATCATCGAAATCGATGAGCAGGGCAATAGCTCGATCGACCTGGACGGTTTCCATGGAAAGGGCTGTTCGGACGTGGCCAAGGATTTCCAGGGCCAGGATGCTCTGAAGAGCTTGCGCAAGAAGCCGGAGTTCTACATCCAGCAAACGGTCGGCAACCGGCAACAACAGC
The DNA here is from genome assembly GCA_035712125.1 of Terriglobia bacterium. Taxonomy (GTDB): domain Bacteria; phylum Acidobacteriota; class Terriglobia; order 20CM-2-55-15; family 20CM-2-55-15; genus DASTBJ01. The sequence goes on along the minus strand of DASTBJ010000059.1, from coordinate 2,958 downwards.
AATCGTGAAATAACGCCACGAACCTGACGAGGTGCAGTGATGAGGTCAAACAGAGACGGGAATCCAGGCGGAACCAAAACGTACGTTGATGCTTTTGATAGGACGATCGGAGTCCTGCACAGCCTTCCCGACGTCGTATCCACAAAAAGCTATGTGACGCGCGTGGTGCCTCCCCTCGGCATCGGCGGCACGCAGCTCTATGTCGTGCAGACCTATCGTCAGAAAAAAAAGAGCAGGGCGACACGATCTTCCTCGAGCATGTCAGCGAAACGGGAACCGTGCGTCTTGTCATCCCGCCACAAGTTTCGGCTGTCATCGCTCGCCAGCGCGAACAACTAACGGCCAAGACACGAAGCAAGGCCGCAAAGGCCGTGGCGCAAGGGCGAACGGAACGTGGCGAGATCCCTGCCTTCCTGAAGTCGAAACGGAAGACAGCGAGTCATGAGTGAAAGGCGCAAGCCAGGGCCTCGGCCAATCCGATTCGCGATCAGATGGGGCAATCCGTACACGAACCCCCCGGAAGGAATGCCGCGCGAGCTGATGGCGATCACCCGCATGCAGGAATCGACGGGGGACATTCCGCTGGAGATCCAGCAGTCGCTTGAGAACGTCGCGCGGCCCGGATCCGGATGGGGACTCTGTATTGGTATCGACGAAGATGCGCGGCCCAAGCGCCGGTTGTCCTGCAGGCAAAAGGGAGTATTCGCCGGAAGTCGCTTGAGCGGCGTGTGAGGAAGAGGGCGCCGCTATTCGCCGATCGGATCATTGCCGACGAAATCGCCGCGAATCCCAACTATTTCAACCCAGTCGAGGAATGAATCTATGTCCCGCCTTGATCTATACGACGTCACTTTCGAATGGTCGGACGATTCTGAAACGTCCTGCTCGTATCGTGCGGACAACTTTCACGAAGCGCTGACCGAAGCCATGGATGATGACGATGCAATGAGCCCGGACGATGAGGATGCGGAACTGCTCACCATCAAGATCCACAACAATTCTGCAGCTTCCAGGCAGAACGAGTTTACGGAATCACGCAGGAGGGAAACATGCTGATCCACGGTCTTGTGACCGGGAGCCGGGTGAACGGGCCCGGCCTGCGCGCGGTGGTCTACTTCCAGGGATGCACTTTGAGCTGCCGCTTTTGCTGGAATAAAGACACTCACACATTTTCCGGCGAACAACGGAGTGTTGACGATGTCGCACACTCAGTCGTATGCGCACATCACGAGCGCCCTCTTGACGGAGTTACATTCTCGGGCGGCGAGCCGATGCAGCAAGCCGATGCCTTGCTGGCACTGATGGAGTCCTTGCGCGATCGGCTGCCGGCTTTGAGCTTTGGAATGTATTCGGGATATTCGGAGCCGGAATTGGCGAGCAGTGGGTACTGGTGCAGATCCGATCTGACGCAGCGCGAAAAACAAGACCTGTGGCAACGCATCAGGGGGCTTCTGGATTTCGCCGTCTTAGGACGCTACGTGGCCGGGAAGCCCAGCGCGCTCGCTCTCCGGACCACAACCAACCAGAAGCTCGTGCTCTTCTCAGGTCGATACGAAGAAGAGGACTTCAGCGCACAGGAAGTTGAAGTCCACCTCGATGCTCACGGGACGGTCCAGATGACCGGTTTTCCCACCGCGGGCTTGCTCGGCTGACACCGGGCCGACCGCTTCGAGATTCCGGACCAGGATCGAAGCAACGCCCCTCATTCCCGCTTGTTTCCCAAACTCACGCAGCTTGATTGCATAAAGGAGGTAGCCTGCACATGGCGATAGAAGCACAACCCTTGTCTCTTTTCCCAACACCGACGGTCCCGACGCCGCTGAACGGTGCCCTTGAGGAGTTTACCGCTGATGGCAACGACAGCGACCCGCCTTTGACAATTGCGATCACGGATTCCGGAGCGGATCTCGCCAAGAAGACGGTCTGCATTAAAGTCCGCCTGTCCAGTATGGGGAACACCCGGAAGGTCTCCACCGCGCAAATCGAGGCGGATGCGGATAAGGATCTGCTCCGGGTCTCGAAGCAACTGGTGGACTCGGCAGAACTCAAGGCGATCACCCGGTTCGATGGTGAAATCCGGCGATTTCTTTACAACATCTGCCTTCCGTTTGAGATTGGAATCCATCTGGTTCCCATAGCGGCTTTGGAGACGGTCGAGCACCGCCTCCGGCAATTCGCGGAGGAACGAAGACAACTTGTCCATGCGTTCCTCTGCGCCTACCCGAGCCTGTGCCAGGACGCGGCAAGGCGGTTGCGCGGCCTCTACGATCCGGCCGATTACCCTCCCGTTGAAGACGTCACACGGGAATTCGGCTTTTCGTGGCAATACGTCAGCTTTGGCGTGCCGGACCAACTCAAAGCCATCTCGGGCGAGGTCTGGGAGCAGGAGCGGGAGAAAGCGGCACAGCGCATGGCTGAAGCGTCGGCCGAAATCCAGACGGTGCTGCGGGAGTCGATGACGAAGCTGGTTCAGCACATGGCCGACCGGCTCAAGGAAGGACCGGACGGCAAGCCCCTTCGCTTCAAGGAAACCACGGTATCGAACCTCATTGAGTTCCTGACGAACTTCGAGTTTCGGAACGTCACCGATGACAACGAACTTCAATCGCTGGTCGCGCAGGCTCGACAACTTCTCCACGGCGTCAGCGCCGATGACTTGCGAACTACGGGCGACCTGCGCACCAACGTGCAGCAGGGCATGGCCGAGATTGCCGCCCAGCTCGACACGATGTTGATGCGGATCGGCGGCCGCAAGTTCCGCTTCGACGAGGAATAGACGGCGAGTGCAAGACCGCGCACAGAACCATCATGACGAACTACTCGAGATCATCGTCAAATTGGTGTACATGGCAGAACTTTGAATCCCATAATGCAAGATTCTTACAGCCCCCGCTCCTGTACGCGGAACCCCAAACACATCGTCCTCTGAGTTCCCTAAGCCATTGTTTGATGTTCTTC
>DASTBJ010000058.1:0-9985 GCA_035712125.1 Terriglobia bacterium | reverse complement strand
CAGGTGGCGGTAGCCGAACCGGCGATACTGACAAAGGAAATGGCCTCACGCCCCCGGTCAACGGTCACGACCGCCCTGGCGCTAACCGTTCAGCCACGACAGGTTCAGGCACCAGAGTCGTGAACATGAGAAGGGATAGTGCAAAGGCAACGACAACCTTCAGCCGCATGGTGATTTCTCCCTGAAGTTATTGGCCTGGATGTGCGGAGAAAGCTATCACGGATTCACATAAAGTTCACAAGGATCGCGAACCCCAAAAGACCCAGATTGAGAATCGTGAAAAGCATCGGAGCCCAGTCTGCAGGTCTTTTCCGCATGCTCATCAGGCCGCAGAGCACACCGATACTTCCGAGCAACCAGGACGACACTATGACGGCGACGCCGACGTAGGCAGACAGTGGCGGATGCCCGCCTCCCATGTACAGCGCCGTGAAGACCACAGCGATCCAACCGAGAATCATCAGCACAGCGGTCGATTGCGAAATTCGGAGGAGGAGCATTGAGGGATTGTTCATGGCTCAATGCTCCGCGTTCAACGTCCATCTCAGGTTCCCTTACGTCCCGATCACGCCTCCGTCGACCCGTGTTATCGCCAACACCGCGGAACGCGGTCGCCCACCCGGGCCCCCGAACTGGCTCTTCGGCCAATCGCTGAATTCGGTCGGATTCGATGTTTTCGCCTCTTCACCAGGATGTTGAATGCCTACAAACATTGTCTTCCCGTCGGGCGTCGTGATGACTCCCGTCACCTCGCATCGTGGCGGGCTGGTGAGAAAGCGACGGACCTCCCTGGTGTTCGGGTCCGCGCACAACATGGTATTCGACCCGATCTTTTGCCAGTCTCCAGCGCCATCGCCCATCTGGTCGGTCTGGATCCATAGCCGGCCAAACTGATCGAACCAGAGTCCGTCGGGCGCACCGAAATCGGCACTTCCGTTCGGACTATCGTTGATATTTCCGATGTAGCCGTCGTGTCCGCTAGCGTTATACGAGCCTGGCGCGGCCAAAGTCTTCGCCGAAGGGACGTGCGCTGTGGCCTCGGTGTCGCCGCAAAACACAAAGACATCCCATTCAAAGGCCGTGGCGGTCACGGTGTCGGCATCCTCACGCCATCGGATGATGTGGCCGTAGTCGTTGTCCGGCCTCGGATTCGCGATATCGACCGGCGGCCGTGCAGACCCGGCGGCGGTAGAACCGTCGGGATTGTTGACGGACATGGGCAGATTGCCACGACGGTTATTATTGGTCAGCGTGCAGTAGACCTCGAGTTGACTGAATCCGCCAATCCGCGGCCGTACGGCTACCCATTCGGGCCGGTCCATCATGGTTGCTCCCACCGCATCCGCGGCCATCCGGGTCTTCACGAGAATGTTCCCCATGATTTCGGTGTTGGTGGAGCCGCTGAAGTCCGCAAGCTGTCGAAGTTTTAACTTACCGCCGGTGCCGTCATTGAATACGGAGTCGGTATCCGGCAGGAGAGGAATCCACGATCCCCGGTAGGTTCCGGAGGATGAGCCGGGGTCTGAGGTAAAACGCGCCACATACAGGGTGCCGTCGTCCAGGAGATCCCTGTTCGCAGCAGGATTCGCAGGTTCCCAGGGTCTCGAGCAGACAAATTTGTAAATGTATTCGTTGCGCTCGTCATCGCCCATATAGAAGCCAAAACGCCGGTTGGGATCGGTGGCGAGTGTGGCGCTTTCTGCCTTGAACCGGCCCATAGCTGTTCGCTTCACTGGAGTACTTGACGGATCTGTCGGATCGATCTCCACTCGCCAACCAAATGTATTTGGCTCGTTGGGTGTGATGTGTGTATCGAAGCGGTCGTCAACCACATGCCACTTGTAAGTGCTGGTTGCGGGATTTGGTGGAACAGTTATTGTCGTGCCGTCGCGGGTGATCCCGTATCGCCGCTCAAGCTTTGTCTGGGAGTGTGCGGAATTTTTCCAGCCGAAATACCCGTTCCAGTTTTCTTCACAGGTGAGGTAAGTGCCCCACGGCGTAAAACCGTGAGCGCAGTTGTTGAGCGTTCCCCAGCCCCTCGTTCCGTCGGTAACAACCCCCAGCGGGATAGAAGCTGAGGGGTGAATGTTGTACTCCTGCGTCTTCAGGAGATTGTGTCCCGCTGCCGGTCCCGAGAGGCGCACTGGCGTGTTCGCCGTAATGCGTCGAGCGTACGGTGAGCCCTTGAAAACCTTCCATGCGCTGTTTCCCGGGCGACGAACCTCGAACACAGACACACCGTGCGCAGCTTGTGACTTTCGAACCTTTTCGATCGTGGCAACCGAGCCGGGCAAACCGCCGGAGAGTTCATCCAGCCCATCGAGGTGAAGCACGGACTCGTGTGAGTACTCGTGATTCACACAAAGAATCCCGTGATCGCTCGACGGCTGACCGTTTTCCAAAAACGGAAAGAAATGCATGCCATCCGTGTGCATGCCGAACTGCTGCTCCTGAGCGGACGCTCCCTGGGAAGCATTGGGCGCCCAACCGGGAGCGTCGGCCATGATTGGGTCTCCCCAGGCCGCCAGCAAGTCCACGTTATAACCAGGGGGTACGGAAACCCGGTCGGCCACCGGAGACAGGATCTGGCCCGTCGCCGCATCAAGCACAGCTCGACTGGGAAGGATACTTTCGAAGCCGATGCCGCCGAAACCCAGTGCAGGCGGGATCGGTTCCGCTGAGGCCGTTTTCACCAGGCCTTTCAGGGAAAGGCCACCGAGTGCTGCGAACAGGGACGCACTCAGACTTGCCTGGATGAATTGTCGGCGGCTCTTGTCGACACGTTCGATCACGGTGCGAATCGAGTCGTTGCCTGAGGGATTAATAACGACATCGTTTCGTGGGTGAAGTTTTCCTTTCAAAACGGCCTCCTTCGGTGAGCAGAGTTTTCGATCGCTCCTGCGGGGTTGAACAACGACGTCCCTTTCGTCTCTGCTCCCTAAGACCGGCTGTCGCCGGGAATTCCATAAACTTTTGAGGCGACGCGACAGACGGAGGATGGGAAGGAGGGGAAACGTTGAGCCCTGCTCGCTATTTGTAGGTATCCGGATAGAGACTTCTCACAAGGGTTCGCTGGGCGAAAGGGACGTACGCGAGTCCCGCAATGCCTGCAAGCGCGACACCGACATCCACTCCCTCAACCAGTAATGGTGAAGCCGCCCACAACCCGTCGATAACAACCAGGATGGGAAAGAGACGTCTGAATTTTGCGCCTGCCTCAGGATGGTTCCAGCCGACGGACGACAACAGATAGATCCGTACAGCGATGCTGCACATAGCCAGAAGGATGACCAGGCGAAGCGTCACGTGAATGGGAGTGAGCCCGAGGGCGATCAGTGCCTGGTCCACCCCGTCCGGGTAATGAAGAACCGCGCTATAGAGTGCGAGATAACCGAACTGGATCGCCACGAACAGCAGACGGGAGAGCCGGTTCGGTATGGGAAGGACGAATGGTGGCGGGGGCGCCGGGGCCGGCGGAGTCGGGGGTACCACGGGATCGGGCGACGGGACCGGTGGGGGCTCCGCATGCCCTGCTTCCACCGTTGCGATGAACCGATACCCTCTGCCATGGAGCGTTTCGATATATTTGGGTTTGTCCGGATCGTCCAGCAGCGCTCTTCGGATCCTCTTTATCGCGTCATTAATGGCGTGCTCGAAATCGACGATATGGTCCGGCCACAGCTTCTTCTCGATCTCGTCTCGGGTGACCAATTCGCCCGGATGGGTAACCAGCAGCGCCAGCAATCTGGTGGGTTGGAGCGGCAGGTGGATTTTATGTCCGTTCTTCCGGAGCTCCAGTGCCCGGAGATCCAGCTCGAACATTTCGAAGCGAACAACTGTAGGCTGAAATTTCTCGATCACCATGCCCGCCGCAAGGTCGATTTGAAAGAAGCGCACTCTACACCACGCGTGTTGGCACCGCAACTTTTGCCCCTGCAGTCAATGACTTAATCAGCCACCAACAGTCCGCAAAGTACACACCGGAAATCGAGAAAAGATTCGGGTGCCGTGCATGGAGTTCCAGCGATGTGCCTCGCAAGATGGCGCCTCAATTCACCCCACGTTCGACGGACGTGAAAGGAGGCTTCCAGATGACGACACACTTGCCTGGAAATGCTCAGGCCGATCTCCCTCGCTCTGAGGAATCACCTGCCCTGAAACCAACCGTTTCCTGGCGCGACGAGGACCTGGTTGATCTGGTGCTTCGCGGCAATCGAATCGCTTTTGCTTGCATCGTCGAGAAGCACCGAAGGTGGATTTACAGGCTTTGCGCCAGGATGCTTCAGTCCACGGACAAGGCAGACGACACAACGCAGGAGGTTTTTGCGCGTGCCCTGGAAAAAATGCCCATGCTGAACCACGGAGCAAAACTGGTCGGGTGGCTGAAGGTCATCGCCGTGAATCAGTGCCTTACGGTCATCGAAAAGGAGAAACTCTACCGTCCCCTCGGCGACGAAGAGCCTGCGCGTTGCACAAATCTGACCCCCGAGCAGCAGGTGCTGGCTTCCGAAAATCGGAGACTCGTTGGAGAGTTCATTGATCGTTTGCCTCCCAGGCAGCAGCTGGTGTTTGTCATGAAATACATTGACGGGTATACGTATCGTCAGATCAGGCAGCTCACCGGCTTTTCAGAAAAGCAGGTGAAGTCTTACCTTCAGAACGCACGCAGGAACTTTGAGAGGGCGTGGACAAACCGGGGGAAGGCGGGGTGATGGATACACCGTTAATCGAGGAAAGCTGCGGGGAATTGCGGCGGTTGTTGGCGCATGAGGCAGAGCAACTGGAGCCGGAGCTGCGTCAGGAGATCCTCCGGGTAACGAGTGGTCTCACGCCGGCGAACCTCCTCGAAAGTTATGGCAGATTGAACGCCCATCCGGCTCTCTCCATGTGTTTCGGCAGAGCCGTGGCGAACCTGACGGCAGGGATGAGGACGAGCCTGAAAACCCATCTTCGATTGGATTTTGTCCGACAGATGCAACGCCTCGAGGCGACGGCGTTGCATCCGGAACTTGCGCAAACACTTAAGGGCATGAAAGAAGTAAGGGGCTCATGCCCACGCGCTGAGGAGATCGTCGAGTATGAAGAGCTCAAACCCACCGACCGACGTAAGAACCGCATTCATCCTCACGTCCGTGTCTGCTCCAGATGCCGGTTGTTACTCCTGAATATGGCTGAGCCGTCCGGTTGGGAGAAACACCTCCAGGCATTATTGGGCCGTTGCTGACGAAACGGCCCCGCGCCGTTTCGTTTTTTTCAACTACAGCGCTACCATTGTCGGAATCTTAGCCCCGCGATCGATTGAGGAGGATTTACATGCGGAAAGCGATTTTGGCGCTGGCGGTGCTGCTCATCGCTTCAACCTTCAAGACTTCGACCAATGGCCAGGCGCAGGGATCGCCACTGCTTGCAGGCAACCCGTCGTTGAGCAAGACGCAGATCGTCTTTGCTTATGCGGGCGACCTCTGGGTGGTGAGTCGCGACGGCGGCCAGGCCAACCGCCTGACCGCTGGCGTCGGAACTGAGGGCGAGCCGCTCTTCTCCCCAGACGGTAATACCATCGCGTTCACTGGAGATTACGACGGTAATGTGGACGTGTACACGGTTCCTGCGGTCGGCGGTATACCGCGTCGTCTGACCTATCATCCCGGTACGGACAGGGCGGTAGCATGGACTCCCGACGGGAAACAAGTCCTGTTTACGTCGCAGCGCGGAAGCTATTCCTCGCGTTTCGCGCGGTTGTATACGATGGCGACCGACGGCGTTTTCCCAAGCGAAGTTCCGCTTCCAATGGCATACGAAGGATCCTATTCGGCGGATGCGACGAAACTGGCCTACGAACCGATTCCGCGCGCTTTCGCCGCATGGAAACGTTATCGCGGCGGAATGGCGACACAGATCTGGATCGCGAACCTGTCGGACTCTCGTGTGGAGAAGATTCCGCGAACCGATTCCAACGACTTCAACCCCATGTGGGTCGACGACAAGATTTACTTCCTCTCCGACCGCAATGGATCTACCACGCTCTTTTCGTACGACACGAAGACGAAGAAGATCACGCAGCTCATTGCGAATAACGGTTCGGGCGATCTGGACATCAAGACGGCCGCAGCAGGACCGGATGGAATCGTTTACGAGCGATTCGGCTCAATCCACTTGTACAACATGAAATCCGGCACGTCGAAGAAGATCAACGTCACCGTCAATGGCGACATGCTCGCGATGCGGCCGAAGTTCGAGAAAGTCGGGACGCGCATCGTCAACCCGGCAATCTCGCCAACCGGCGCACGGGCCGTGTTCGAGGCACGCGGTGAAATCATCACCGTGCCGGCCGAAAAAGGGAACGCACGCAACCTGACGAATACGGCAGGCGTAGCCGAACGCGACCCGTCGTGGTCGCCCGATGGCAACTGGATCGCCTACTTTTCCGATGAATCGGGGGAGTATGCGCTTCAATTGCGCGACCAAACGGGACTCGGAGATGTGAAGAAGATTGATCTCGGCGAGAAGCCTTCCTTCTTTTACAACCCGACCTGGTCACCCGACAGCAAGAAAATCGCATATACGGACAAGCGCTTGAACATCTGGTATGTGGACATCGACAAAGGCGCTCCGGTCAAAGTGGACAATCTGAACCGCGGTGCAACAGGTCTGAACTGGTCTCCGGATAGCCGGTGGCTGGTCTATACCAAGCCCCTCCAGTCTTGGTATGCGGCCGTGTTTGTATATTCCCTTGAGGACGGCAAGAGCACGCAGATCACCGACGGCCTGAGCGATGCCGGTCATCCGGTTTTTGACAAGGGTGGGAAACACCTCTTTTTCACAGGCAGTACCGATATCGGACCTCGTGTCTTCAGTTTCGATATGTCCAGCTACCCGCATCGTCCCACTCGCAACGTCTACGGTATCGTGTTGAGAAAGACCGACCCGTCGCCGCTCGCGCCGGAAAGCGACGAAGAGAAAATCGGGGAAGAAAGGAAAGAGGAAAAGAAAGAGGAGAAGAACGAGGAAAAGAACGAGAACGGCTCGGATAAGAGCGCCGAAAAACCTGGTGAAGAATCTGCGTCGAAGCCGGCGGAGAAGAAGGAACCGCCTGCAGTAACCATCGATTTCGACACTATCAACCAGCGAGTCCTGGCCCTTCCCATACCTAACCGCAATTACGTGCGGCTGGAGGCAGGCAAGGCGAACACGCTGTTCATCGTCGAAGGCAATGATCCTGCACAGGGCGGAACCGGCAATACGCTGCATAAATTCGATATTGAAAAGCGCAAGCTCGATAAAGCGATCGAGAGCCTGAATGCATTCGAGCTGTCGTTCAACGGCGAAAAGATGTTGTATCGCCAGAATGACAACTGGTACATCGCTGCAAGCTCGCAACTCGGTACGCCTTCTTTCAAACCAGGCGAGGGAAAGATCAGGATAGAAGAAATGGAGGTTTACGTTGATCCGCGCGCCGAATGGGATCAGATGTACCGCGAAACCTGGCGCATCGAGCGTGACTTCTTCTACGACCCCAGCCATCACGGTCTCGACCTGAAGGCGACGGCAAAAAAGTACGAGCCTTATCTCGCGTCTGTCCAACACCGCTCAGACCTCAATTACCTGTTTGCCGAAATGCTGGGCGAACTGTCCGTTGGTCACCTCTACGTCAACGGTGGCGATGTGCCCGATCCGAAGCGCGTACCCGGGGGATTGCTTGGTGCCGACTATAGGATTGAAAACGGCCGGTACCGGTTCCATCGCGTCTATAACGGCGAAAACTGGAATCCTCAATTGCGCGCGCCTCTGACGCAACCCGGAGTGAACGTCGCCGCAGGCGAATATCTACTGGCTGTCAATGGTCGGAATCTGGCCGCGACGGACAACCTCTATAGCTTCTTTGAGAACACGGCGAACAAGCAGGTCGTGATCCGGGTCGGCCCGAATCCGGACGGATCGAATTCCCGTGAGGTGAAGGTCGTTCCGGTTCCCAACGAGAATGGTCTGCGCAACCTTGCATGGATCGAGGAGAACCGCCGGAAGGTGGATACGATGAGCAATGGAAAGCTCGCGTACATCTATTTGCCCGATACCGCCCAGGGTGGCTACACCTTTTTCAACCGGTATTACTTCTCACAACTCGACAAGCAAGGCGCCGTTGTCGACGAGCGATTCAACAGCGGAGGCCAGGCGGCGGACTACATCATTGATTACCTGACGAAGCCGCTGATGAGTTACTGGGCCGTGCGCGACGGCGACGACTTCCGACAGCCCTTCGGCGCGATGCCCGGACCAAAGGCCATGTTGCTCAACGAATACTCCGGGTCCGGCGGAGACTATCTGCCCTATATGTTTCGACGCGCCAAAGTGGGTCCGCTCATCGGCACGAGGACCTGGGGCGGACTTGTCGGCATCGGAGGGTATCCGACATTGATTGACGGCGGGTCCGTCACAGCGCCGCATTTTGCGTTCTATACGCCGGAAGGGAAGTGGGAGATTGAAAACCACGGTGTGCATCCGGATGTTGAGATCGAGTTCGATCCCGCGGCCTGGCGGCAAGGGCGTGATCCGCAACTGGAAAGGGCCGTCGAGTGGTTGCTCGGGGAACTCAAAAAGAATCCGACGACGACGATTCAGCGGCCGGCGTATCCCAACTATCAAATTCCGCGAACGCCGGGGCAATAGGGAAGCCCTGCATCTCAAATCCGAGAGTTCGAAATCTTAAATCGGACAGTATCATTCGGGTGCGCGAAGGGACATGGGCCGCATTTGGCGGCTGACCCATAAAAAGCGGGGCCAGTCGTCTGCTGGTGAACTGTGCAATCCGAACAGTAGAAACCATGACGATAAAACATATGAAGCTCGCTCTGGCCGTTAGTTTTGGGTTCTTGGTCTCCAGCAGCCTGGTTGCTCAGAGGACCTCACCCAGCGATGCGAACTTCATCAGCGGCATAGTCGTCCAGTCGGGCAGTCAACTGCCGATTGTTGGCGCGACCATCGACGTATCCGGGGCAGGTGTTCAGAGAAGCGCTACCACTGATGACCAGGGATCGTTCCTCATTGAAAAACTCCAACCGGGTCGATACTCGATAACTTCTCGAAAGCCGGGATTCATCGGAAAGAACAAAAGTTCCACAACACTATCAATCGTTCCGGGTGTCCCCATTAAAGCTGTGCGGCTGGAACTCATCGCGACAGGAGTCATCACAGGTCGCGTCCTCAACGAAGATCGTTCCCCACAACCAGGTAAAACGGTTATCGCTGTGAAGCCCACCTATGAAATGGGTAAGCGTATTTTGACGACCTGCGTCGAAATCAATGGGCAATCTGCAGAGACCGACGATCGCGGCCAGTACAGACTGTACGGATTAGAACCCGGTGACTATTACATGGCAGTGACAGATGGTCGAAGCTGCCAGTACGCTTCTCAGTTTTACCCGACAGCAACGGATCCAGGAGAGGCAGTGCCGATCAAGGTAATCGGTGGAAATACCATTGAAATGGATTTCTCGATGCGCTCACACGAGACTCACTCGGTAACATTCAGGGTTGTTAGTTCGGATTCGATGAGGTCTTCCGGCAACGCTGTTGTCGTGATGCACGGTACAAATGGAATCGAAGTTCGAGCCCAGCGACTAAGTCCTGGATCGCGGACGTTAATCCAGCAATCCGACAATCGATATACCATTGGAGGGTTGCCTCGAGGTCGATACGATATTTACTTCAGTACATCTGCTACCTTCGGCAATATTGCTCACTTCACCACCGATATTCATGACAGAGACGTTGACGTTGGTCCGGTTGTGCTGGGGCCTCTCGTGCCGCTAACCGGCCCCCTTCGATTCCCGGGAACGCTATCAGGACAGGTAAGAGTGAGGTTGTGGGCGTCAGAAGGGCCGCTGATGCTCCGCGGAATCCCCTTGGCTGCAGCCACGGTAACGCCGGACGGCTCCTTCCGTTGGGAGTATGTCCCAGGCCGGAAGTATTTCGTTCAAGTGACAGGATT
>DASTBJ010000057.1:0-7400 GCA_035712125.1 Terriglobia bacterium | reverse complement strand
CGCTGGCCGCAAGATCGGAGAGGCACCGGCGCCTCGATATGTGACGGCTTCGCTCCATGTCGATTACCTCAAGCCAACACCATTGGGAGTGAAACTGGAAATCCGCGGCAAGGTTAAGGAGAGAAGTGAACGGAAAGCGATTGTCACTCTGACAGTCGCGGCCGGTGAAAACGTCACTGTGCGCGCCGAGGTGGTTGCTGTGCGGATGCCCAGCAGCATGGGCGTCCGTTGACAAGACGTCCCAAACAGGGAACAATCGATCCTTGTCCTACGAAAGTGAGAGAGTTCTGTAATGCCTACCTGGGAAGAGAAACTGGCTGATCGCATCGACCCCCAGCTTGCCGCCGAAATCGACAAGTTCGAGACTGAGATCACCCTGCGAAAGCAGGGCAAACTCGACGAGAAAGTCTTCGCCGAGACCAGGTTACGACGCGGATGTTACGGCCAGAGATACGACAACGGCCATCGCCATGACGGTATCCGTTCCCAGGAATTGCACTACAGCACGGATCTGACCAAGGGCCCGGAGACGCTGTGGGACGCGCCGGGTATGCAGCGCATCAAAATTCCTTTCGGCGGGCTGAATCCCGACCAGATGGATGTGCTTGCGGACCTGGCCGAGGAATACGCCGATGGCGTGCTTCACGTCACAACGCGCCAGGATTTTCAGTATCACTTCGTCCACATTGACGACACGCCCGCGATCATGCGACGCCTCGCGGCCGTCGGTATCACCACCCGCGAAGCTTGCGGGAACTCCATTCGAAACGTTACAGCCTGCCCGCTCGCCGGAGTGTGCAATACGGAAACGTTCGATGTTGTGCCCTATGCGAGAGCGACAGCGAAATTCATGCTCGGGCACCCGGACGCGCAGAACTTCGGACGCAAATTCAAGATCGCGTTCTCCGGATGCCGGCAGGAAGCCTGCGGTCTCGTCAACATGCACGATTTGGGCTTGATCGCCGTAACGCGAGTCGAGAACGGAAGAATCCGCCGCGGGTTTGAGGTGTATGTCGGAGGTGGCCTCGGGGCTGTACCTCACAACGCGAAGCTGTTTGAAGAGTTTCTTCCCGAGGAAGACTTACTTCCGACAACACAGGCGATTTCGCGGGTCTTTGCGCGACTCGGCGAGAAGAAACAGCGCGATCGGGCGCGCATCAAGTTCCTGATCGCCAAACTGGGAATTGAGGAGTTCAAGAGGCTGGTGGTGGAAGAGCGCCAGACTCTTCAGGCGGATCCTCGTTGGACCGAATATCTCGACCATGCGCACCAATACACCGAAAAACCGCTGAAGCCACCGACGCTCCTGAACGGACAGAGGCGCCCGGAAGGTTTCGACGCATGGTACGCAACGAATGTGTATCGGCAAAAGCAGGCGGGCTATGTGGTGGCTTCAATCACGCTTCCGCTCGGAGACCTCGCCTCATGGCAAATGCGTGAGCTTGCCGGAATTGCACGGCGGTTCAGCGGCGACAGCGTGCGGACGACTGTCGAGCAGAACATGGTTCTGCGTTGGGTGAGCGAGACGGACCTGCCGGACCTCTACCGCGATCTGATGCGCATAGGCCTGGGGGCGCCTGGAGCCGGCACGATCGTGGACGTCACCGCCTGCCCCGGAACGGATACCTGCAAACTGGGTATCTCCTCTTCGCGCGGTCTGGCCGGCGAACTCAGGACACGGCTTGCCGCAAAGTCGTACACCCTCGACGAGGCAGTAAAAAACCTGCGCATCAAGATCAGCGGCTGCTTTAATTCCTGCGGGCAGCATCACATCGCCGACATGGGGTTCTATGGCATGTCGATCAACGTCGGCAATCGCAAGGTTCCTCATTTCCAGGTGGTCCTGGGCGGGAAATGGCAGGACAACGCAGGCGCCTATGGATTACCGCTGGTTCGGGTTCCCTCGAAGCGAATACCGGAAGTCATCGATCGAGTAACGGATCGGTACGTTCGTGAGAGAGCAGCCAATGAATCGTTCCAGGATTTCCTGAAGCGCGTCGGCAAGAAAGACCTGCGCGCCATGCTAGAGGATCTGACCCATATTCCGCCGTATGAGGTCGATCCGTCGTTCTACTCCGACTGGGGCGATCCCAGGGAGTACACCATCGGAGACATGGGCGTCGGCGAGTGCGCCGGCGAAGTTATTTCGGTTGCTCAGTTCGCCCTGGCTGCAGCGGATGGGCTGGTATTTCAGGCGCAGCTGCACCTCGAAAGCGGGGACTTTCCAAATGCAGATCAGCTCGCTTACAAGGCCATGCTTCAGGCAGCGCTGTCGCTGGTACGCGTTCAATGGCCGGAGGCCCCGGATGAAGCCGGCACTACGATCCAGGAGTTCAGGCAACGGTTTTTTGAAACGAACATCTGGGGAGACCGTTACGCCGGCAGCAAATTCGCCCAGTATCTGTTCATCCGTCACAGCGCTCCGCCATCGCATCACACAGGGGATCACGCGCACCGGGTAGTTGAGGAGGCTCAGCTTTTCGTGGATGCCGTTTATCGCGGGCACGAGATACTCGCCGAGCGTGGCACGCGCTGATGGAACTTTGCCGATTCGGCATCAAGCTTTTCGCCATCGATCCCGCCGCGATGGACGCGAAGAAGTTCGTTCCGATCTTTCACTCCTGGATACAGAAGCAAGCTGTCGAGAAGCATCAGCTGATTGATGTTCACGATTATAGTCACATCCATCATGGGCCCGGGATTCTTCTCGTTGGCCATGAAGGAAACTTCAGCACCGAGATGGGCGAAGGAATTCCGGGCCTCGTGTATTTCCGGAAAGTGGCTGCAGGAACATTTGAAGACAGCCTGCGCGCGAGTCTGAAGGCCGTTCTGCAGGCCGCCGACCTGGTCGAAGCCGATCCAGTCCTCGAAGGCCGCGCCCGCTTTCGGCGCGATGAACTCCTGTTCATTTCGAATGACCGGTTGCTGGCTCCAAACAATAGCGCGACGTTCGAAGGGCTCAAGCCAACCCTGGGGAAGGTATTTGGGGCGAAGGCAGGTTTTACGGCGGTGAGGGCGGGAACCAGAGATCGCCTGACCATTCGAGTGACCGGCGTGGCGTACTGAGCAGGGGAGTTCGCCGGTTTCCCGGCTTCTCGGTGATATCCTAACTTCCATGCTGCGTCCGCTTGATGGCATTCGCGTCGCCATCACCGAGAATCGATATCCCGAGCAACTGATACAACTGCTCGAACGTCAGGGCGCAAGCGTACTGTCCTGTCCGTTGCTCAAGGAAACCCCCATTGAAGATTCCTCCGGCGCCCGGCGATTCATCTCCATTTGCGAGAACATTCAAATCGACTACATCGTTTTCTACACGGGCGTGGGAGTTGACTTTCTGTTCAAGGCCGTCAATAAGCCAGATGTCGTGTCTCGCTCGAAAATTCTCGCCAGAGGGCCCAAAGCAGTGAATGCGCTGAAACGAGTCGGCATTCAGCCGGACTTTGTGGCCGATTCGGCCACCACCGAAGGCATCGTTCGCACACTCTCGCGCGAACCCCTGAAGGGAAAGACCGTCCTCGTTCAACTCTACGGGCTTGAAAACCCGGATCTGCATACGGCTCTTCAGAAACAAGGCGCCACCGTGATCGGCGTTTCGATCTACAGTTACACTCAGGCGAGCGACACGCAGGCGATTGAGGATCTTGTGAAAAAGATCTTCAATAAGGAGATCGACGCGATCACGTTTACGAGTGCCACACAAGTTCCCTTCCTGTTTCGTGCGGCCGACGCCCTGGTGGATGCTACAAAATTCCGAAACCGGCTGAAGAAGGATGTCGTTGTCGTTTCCGTAGGTGAAGTCACGTCAAAAGCCCTGCGTGAAGCGGGCGTCGAGCCTCGCGTAGCTCCAATCGAACCGAAGATGGGTCCCATGGTCAAAGCCCTTGCCGAGTACTTCGATAAGAGGAAACGGTGATGTTCTATCCTCTTTTCATCGATCTGCGAGCACGCCACGTCCTGGTTGTTGGTGGAGGCGATGTCGCCGAGCGAAAAGTGGATTCCCTAATTCAGGCCGAGGCGTCCGTAACCGTTGTGGCGCCTGATTTGACCCCCCGGCTGCAAAAGCTCCAGGAGAGCGGTGCGATTCGGGCGATCCGGCGAAAGTTCGATGAGGCGGACATGGAGGATGCCCTTCTTGTGATCTCCGCGACGGATGACCCGGATACTCAGAACCGTGTAGCAGCTGTGGCGCGTGCAAGAAAAATTCTCGTCAACACGGTGGATCAGCCAAAGCTGTGCGACTTCATCGTTCCCGCAATAGTTCGCCGGGGTGATCTGGTTGCAGCGCTCTCCACATCGGGCAAAAGTCCGGTGCTTGCCGCAACATTGAAGGCAAAGATGGAGGCCATTATCACTGACGATGCCGCGCGGGCGGCCCGTCTTCTCGGAGAAATCCGAACCGAAGTCCATACTCGTTTTCAGGATCCGGATCGCAGCAGGAAGGCCTTTGAGCGCGTTGTCGAATCCGGAATTCTCGAATGGATCGCCGAGGTTGATGATTCCGCCGCGCTGTCAAAGATCCGCAGCATCGTTGAAGGACTCGAATGAAAGAAGGTTTTGTCTACATTGTCGGAGCGGGGCCGGGAAGTCCTGATCTGATTACCGTCAAAGGCCGGCGCTGCGTAAGGCGCGCCGATGTCATTCTGCACGATCGCCTCATCCATCCTGACGTACTCGCCGAGGCACGTCCGAACGCGGTTCTTGTCGATGCGGGAAAGCGGTTCGGTCACGAGGACCAGCAGCAGGCGGATATTCACAACCTGATGATCAAGTATGCCCGCGATGGAAGCATTGTGTGCAGGCTGAAGGGAGGCGATCCGTTCATCTTCGGTCGAGGCGGCGAGGAAGTTGCCGTTCTCAGGGCGGCACAGATTCGCTTCGAGGTTGTCCCCGGTGTCAGCAGCTTCACGGCAGCGCCTGCAGCCGCCGGCATTCCGCTCACGCACCGCGATTACACTCACGGATTCCTGGTGATAACAGGATCGAAATCTGCCGGGTTTGAAACGCCCGAATGGCGTGCAGCGAGGGGCTTGATAAAAACGCGGGGAACGGTGGTCGTTTTGATGGGTCTTGCACGCGCAAAAGCCATCAGCTCCAGCCTTATTGAGAATGGTTGCGACCCGAACACTCCGGCTGCAATTGTTTCGCGCGCCACGTGGCCGGACGAACAAGTCCAATTCGGAACCTTGACCAACATCCACGAGGCGGCCGCAGGTCTGCAGTCTCCGGCGATTCTCATCCTCGGTGATGTCATCGCGTTCGGAAAGGCTGCGCAAGGTTCCTGATCCGCAGCCGTGTCGTCTTGCTCAGGTCGCGGGTCTCAGAGCGCTGGTCAAAACCGCAGGCATGGGAAGATCGATGGACTTACCACGGCGATATCGTTCCGCCGCAACGATCACTTCCTCGCGGATCTTCTTCGACGCGTTTTCGGTCTGGTGATTGAGTAACGCTGCAGTACGGACGGCCGCCGTACGAAAAGCTGTGAGCAGTTCCTCACCGGATTCCACACTCCAGATCTGCGGTATCTGGAGCGTCTGGACATTCATGAACCCTGCTGCCATCAGCGTTCGTTTGCTCTCTTCGAGGTCACTGAAGCGAAAGAACGGCGGCCCGGCGGGAAGGCCCACATCCATGTTGCCGTGTTTTTGTATGGATTGAAGGATGATGCCGAATCCAGTCGCTCTTTCCGGCACGTCCCAGACTGTGAAGGCGTAGCGGCCTCCCGGCTCGAGAACACGGAAAGCTTCAGCAATAGCTCGCTCAGGATTGGCCAGGTGCAACATGCCGTAATTCATTACGGCGCCGTTCATCGAATGATCAGGCAGGTCGAGTTGTTCGGCATCCCCCAGCCGAAACTCGATAGCAGGATAAAGCCGCGATGCGAGCGCAACCATCTCCGATGAAAAATCGATCCCGATAACGGAACAGCCCCGACGGGACGCGGCCGCGGCTGCATGGCCGGGACCGCTCGCTATGTCGAGCAAACGAACGCCGGGATTCGCGCCAACAGCATCGAGCAATGGCTCAATCGATTGAGCGGTAAGCTCGCCGAAGTGCCGATCGTATTGTGCGGCGGCCTTCTCCCAGCCGGTATGTTCGAAGTCATGAAAGGTCGCTGAGCTTCCAGTCATGCTTTCTTTCCAGCAGCCCTGCGGCGAGGGCGGTTCTCTTCAATGTCAACCAGGCTGAGGACGAACGCATGGGAGGAATCCGGCAAGTCGCCTGCAGCAATTTCGCGACGCAGCTTCTCATAACCGATGGCCGCGATTTCC
Organism: Terriglobia bacterium; assembly: GCA_035712125.1. GTDB lineage: Bacteria > Acidobacteriota > Terriglobia > 20CM-2-55-15 > 20CM-2-55-15 > DASTBJ01. The sequence goes on along the minus strand of DASTBJ010000057.1, from coordinate 1,128 downwards.
TGAAATGACACACGACGCGGGCCGGTGAAAGCGACTGCGGGAATCTCCACGGTGGCGGTGCGGGCGACCATACCTTTAGCGGTTATCGCGTACTCCAACCGCCGGCGCCCATCGGCCAGACTCTGAAATCCGATGTAACGAATATTGTGTGCGCCAGTGTCGCCCATACAGCCCTTCGGCGGCTCTGAGCATATCGAGCATTGCCTGCGCTGGCAATCGCGTATAATGCGTCAAAATCAGATGAAGGAAATGCCCCCAGCGTTACGGCGGATTCTGCTGGCGGAAGACAATCCCGTCAACCGGCAGATTGTTATCGACTTGCTCGAGACCCGCGGACACTATGTCAGGTATGCGACAAACGGTCTCGAGGTGCTTCAGGCACTCGACAACGATTCATTCGACCTTATCCTGATGGATGCGCAGATGCCGGAGATGGACGGGTTTCAGGCAGCAGCGGCAATTCGGAGTCGTGAAAAACAGAGTGGCGCACACGTGATAATCATTGCATTAACCGGTCTGAAAGCGGAGACCGATCGAGTCCGATGCCTGGAGGCCGGCATGGACGGCTATCTGGGCAAACCGATTCGGTCAGACGAGCTATTCGACGCTATCGAACAGTCCCTACAAAAATGACATATCAAGTGATCTTCTCGGAAATTGCTCTCCGTCTCCAATTTCAGTTAAGATTGGCAGCGCATGACTAATTCTTCAATTTGGGAATCCCCGATACCCGCACACCTGTGAGAGCGTTCAAGAGGTAACATGCCCGTCCGGCTTTTTGTTGGTAACCTTCCATACGACGCTACGGAAGAAGACATCCGCGCGCACTTTTCAACCGCGGGTAACGTAGTCAACGTGTTTGTCCCGCTCGACCGTGAGACTGGTCGAAAGCGCGGGTTTGCGTTCGTTGAGTTCAACGATAGCGCCGAAGCCCAGGAGGCAATTCGCCTCTTCAACAGCCAGCCCTTCAAGGGCCGGCCGCTGGCTGTCAATGAGGCGCGTGCAAAAGAGAGTCGACCGCCCACCCCGGGTGGCGGTGGAGGCTTCCGGCCAGGACCTCGGCCTCCCTCCACAGGAGGATTCCGTCCGTCCGGTCCCTCTACAGGAGGATTCCGTCCGTCCGGTCCG